>DASTVU010000533.1:0-6875 GCA_035758935.1 Pyrinomonadaceae bacterium
CCGTGGTTTGGAAGAAGATCTTTATCAAAATGTCTGATCAAAGCCACGGGCGGCCACGGAGGGCCGCCCCTACAGTACGTTCTGAGACGTCCGATTATTTGACGACTTCGAACTCAAACGTAAGTTCTTTGCCACGAAAAATCGTAGACAGATAGAACTCCCAAAACTTTCGAGTGAAGCGCAACGATGCCCAACGCTGATCGAGATTAACAATGACTTCCAAACCCAACGCGCGCCAGAGATTCGCAAGACTCACATGCGTTGTTAAAGGTTTCAATTCTGCTGTTGTGTAGAACGGAAACGGAGTGCGTGAAGGAACGAAGCACGTGAATGAATAACTGTTGAAGTGATTGCGATGAGTTGGATCAGTTGCCCAATCAGGATTCGAATAATGTGGGGTAACGATCTTTAGTTTGCCGCCGGCCTTTGTGATGCGATGTAACTCATTCACGAAACCGAGAACGTCGGGAACATGCTCGATGACGTGCCGGCAAATTATTTCTTCAAATTCATCATCGGCGAACGGATAGGGAAACACTCCGAGATCGTGAATCACATCTGCATGACTCAAACGATTCGCATCGATCCCGATCGCGCCGGGAAATTTGTTTTGACCACAACCGACATCAAGGATCTTTTTCTTCGTTGATGTCGTCGAAGCACTCTCGATCATGCGTTAGTTTTTGTTCAGCAGCAGCGTGGCTAGTTCTTGCAGGTTAACAGCGTGGACCGGTTGGCCCAACGCGCGCGATACTTCACTAATTTTCATTCCATCCAACATGACCGCTTCATCACTCTTCAGCATCTGCTTTGGTATGCAGACAAAGCTACCCGTCACACGATCACGCGCGCTTAACAGATCTTGTCCAGTCAGCAAACCGGCGACAGAAACATCGCCACCGAAGTAACCGTTTTCGAGTGGCTCAACAACAAGTCTCGTTTGGAATCGCGCATTCAAGTCGTCGATCATTTCTTTGAGCACAGGCGCAAAGAGAGTTCCGGTGAAGATCGTGCCTGACGTGTTGTTGCTAGTGGTCCAACCTTCACGTTCGAGCCGCCGGACAAGTTTCGCAAATTCGTTTTTGAAAGATCGGACCATGCCGACGCCGTCTTCGATCTGCGGATAGTCGCCGTAGTGTGATCGTCCGGGGATACGACGTCCTGCTCGCAAGTAAATCTCGTCGCCGAGTAGCGCGAAGTTTGTTCCGAGCTGTGCGTGCAACTCTTTTTGAATGACGCCAACTTGATCGATCACTTCACGACAGAACTCAGGAGTCACTGGCGTTAGACGCGGATCGGTGTTGTAACGAGTCAGACCGAGCGGAACGATCGCGACACTCGTGATCCGCGGATACTCAGCAGCGAGATCGCGGATCGTTTTCGACAACACTTTCTTGTCGTTGATTTCCGGACACAAAACAACCTGCGCATGTACCTCGATACCTGCGTCGAGCAAACGTGCGAGTTTTGCCGAGATGTCTGCACGCTCTTTGTCGATCCCGAGCAGGTAGGCGCGGACATCAAGATCGGTGGCGTGCACGGAAACGTACTGCGGCGAGAGTCCCTGCTCTACGATGCGACGCATCTCGTCTTCGGTGATTGAGGTAAGCGTCGTGTAGTTGCCGTAGAGAAAGGAGAGACGAACGTCTTCGTCTTTTATAAAAAGCGACGGTCTGGCATCGGCAGGATTACCGTTACAAAAACAGAAGATGCATTCGTTGGCACACTGGCGCGGGACGATCTGTTCGAACGCGAGTCCGAAGTCTTCGCCTTCCGCTCGCTCGAGTTCGACCTCCCAGTCTTCGCCACTCTTCTTACGAACCTCGAGCACGAGCTCAGTTTCACCGGCAGTGTGGAAACGAAAATCAAGATAGTCACGAACCACGCGCCCGTTGACCTTTATTATGCGGTCTCCGCTTTCGAGGTCCATTTCCGAGCCCAGGCTGTTGGCCGCCACCTCGCTGATCTCGACCCCGCGGCGGCGAATGTTTGTGACTGCTGGTGTGACGGCAAACTCGTACATAAATGAAACGATGACTATAACAGATTAATAAATCTGCGTAATCTGTGGACGGGTTTCAGGAAGACACTAATCATTCGACATTTCCTAGTCTTCAGATTTGACGGCGCGCAACGCGCCAATTTCAAGCAACTGCCCCTGCTTATGAAAAAACCAATTTCCCTGACCCTTTTTGCTTCCCTTGTTCTTGCGTTCGTTGTTTCAGTAAATGCCCAGGAAACTGCGGGTGTCTTGCCGATCAGGAATTCTGTCAACGAATCACCGGCCGCAGCTACCACTGAGCGGAAGTTAACTGACATCTACCGCGTCGGTATTGGCGACGTCCTGGACATACGCCTGCCGAATTCGACCAGTAACCGGTCCACACTGTTCACGGTTGTTGAGGACGGTGTGATCGATATTCCCATCGCCGGCGGCCTTGTTCCGGTTGCCGGACTCACGCCTGAAGAGATTCAAAACGCGATCACCGCGGAACTTAAGAGAAGAGCCGTGGTCGAAAACGCCAAAGTTTCAGTTGGAGTGCGACAGTATCTCAGCCATTCGATCACCGTGACGGGTCTGGTGAACATGCCCGGGACGCGGTTTCTCAGGCGCGAAAGAGTCCCGCTCTACGTTGTTTTGTCGGAGTCACAACTGCGAAACGACGGCGCTCGCGTAGTAATCATGCGTGGCGGATTGCTGGGACCGACGCATGACCTTAGCGACACCGCAACTCTCAATCTAACCGTGCAGGCGGGCGACGTGATCACAGTCACGAGCAAGCCGCAGGAGTTCTACTACATCGGCGGTCGCGTTAGTTATCCTGGTCAAAAGGTGTTTCAAGCGGGTGTCACCCTGCTCCAGGCTCTGTTGGCGTCCGGCGGAACAGCTAAATCAGACAACAAAGTCGAGCTTTCGCGTGAAGGCTCAGATGGTCGTCTAGTAACAACTCGATACATGATCAAACAGATCAAATCAGGAGTGGTGGCGGATCCCAAACTCCAGGCCGGGGATCGCATCGAGGTTCGTTAAGCCCGCGTCACAAAAGGGCATAGAGACACAAACACCTCCTCACTTGTTTTGGCTTTTGTGCCGTTTTGTGGTTCAAATTCATTGACATTCCCCTCCCTCTTTGTTAGTTATTCAGGGCGCTTCGGCAACCCCTGACAATCCAACGATCTAAACGTGAGTTGTTCCAACTTTAACTGGTGGTCGAGTACAAAGTTCGATGAACAATAAACTTAAGCCTGCCCTGATTGGCGGCGTCTTCATAGGCGTGCTTTCCGTCATCCCGTTCGTCAGCGCGGCGAACCTTTGTTGCTGCCTTTGGGCGATCCTGGGTGGCATGCTGGCGACCTATCTCTACGTCAAGAATTCGCCAACACCTGCCGGCGCAGGTGACGGGGCGGTTCTAGGTGTGATTGCTGGAGCGATAGGCGCAGTGATCTCATTGATTCTCGGCATACCGATCGCAATCGCGATGGGACCAATGATGAGAAACATGATCGTTGATCTCATGCGAAACGTCGATCCGAGCCAAGCTGAGATGATGCGCCGAAATTTTGAAGCCCAGGGTGACGCCCTTGCTCCGCTGATTATTCAATCGCTGATCGGAGCCGCCTTGTTGTTTGTTTTTGCAATACTCGGCGGGCTTCTCGCCGTCCCAATTTTTGAAAAGCGCAAAGGTACTCCACCACCACCACCGACATTTAACGCAGGTGGAGGGCCGGGCGGATACGCAGCGTAAGCTCGAATCTCAGACTATTCATATCATCGCCGGAATCTTTCTAAACTAGTCTTCAGGAGAAACTGAATGTCTCAAGAATGGACTCCCCCGCCCAGCTCGGGCGCGCCTGCCAGCGTTCCTAATTACCTGGTACCGGCTATCATCTCGCTTTTCTGTTGCTTACCCCTCGGCGTCGTTGGAGTGATCTTTGCGGCACAGGTGAATGGCAAAGTCGCCGCCGGAGACACTGCCGGTGCGCTCGACGCTGCCAAGAAAGCAAAAATGTTCAGCTTCATCGCCATCGGATTGGGATTACTCGGAATCGTTGGCTACGTACTGTTCGTAGTTATCATGGGTGTGGGGATGGGTTTAGCTGGAAGCAGCAGTAATTTCTAAGCAGCCATCGCACGGTTAGAAACAAACTAAACCATGGCCGCGCTTTCAGGTTTTCTATGCCGGGCTGAATCGCCATCAGCCCGGCGATGAAATCTCGCCGGAGTTGTCAACGACGTGACCCGATTCTGCACAAAATGTGGCGCCATTAATGATGAGATGGCGCAGTATTGTACGACCTGCCAGGCACAACTCGCACCGCCAATCGGTTCAGGCTATCAGCCTTTGCAGGGCGTCAACATGGGTGCGATGACCGACTGGAAAGCAATGGGCGCAGACAAGAAGCTGCCCGCTGGAATTCTCGCCATCCTGCTCGGCAGTCTTGGTGTACACAAATTCATCCTTGGCTATACCACTCAGGGAATCATCCTGTTGTGCATTTCGGTTTTGAGCTGCGGTATTTTGGCAATTGTCTCGAATGTTATTGGCATCATTGAAGGCATCATCTATCTGACTAAGTCGGACGAAGAGTTTGTAAGAACGTATATCCAGGGTCAGAAGGGTTGGTTCTAACCGTTTCGACTCCGCCTCACTTTTAATCCGGTGGCCCACGCAGCATAATCGCTTTCATGGCTTCTGAGCTGATGTATCGGCGCTCGACCGTCATCACAATCTGGTCGCTGTTGTTGGCCGGATCTGTTTACTTGTACGCGTTTGAACCCGGTAAGTCCGGATTCTTTCCTCCCTGCTTGTTTCGCGCGCTTACCGGTTTAACCTGTCCGGGTTGTGGCTCTACTCGAGCCATGCACCAGATTCTTCACGGTCACTTCGTTGCCGCTTTCATGCTCAACCCACTTTTTCTGTTGGCAATTCCGATTCTGTTGTATGCGTTGTTTCGTTATAGCGTCGTGGCGATGCGTGGCGAGATCCCACGACGTAATACACTGCCTCCGTCTTATATATATGCGCTGTTCGTAATCGTGGTTTCGTTTTGGATCTTTCGTAACACACCGCTCTATCCGTTTGTTTCGTGATGAGGTGTTGAATATGCGTGGAGCCTTGTTCGTTCTTCTGTTCCTTGCGGTTGTTTTCTGTCAACCAAACGCAGCACAAGTCGCTTCCCAGGATCCTGTAATTCCTGTTCGACCAGTTCATACGTTTTCGATCGTGGCGCGTGATCCGGCGACTGGTGAGTTGGGCGTTGCGGTGCAGTCACACTGGTTCTCGGTTGGTCCGATCGTAGCCTGGGCCGAAGCCGGAGTCGGCGCAGTTGCGACGCAGTCGTTTGTTGATCCGAGCTATGGCAAAAACGGGCTCGACTTGATGCGCGCCGGCAAGAGCGCTCCTGACACGTTGAAGGAGTTGCTGGCGAAAGATGAAGGACGAGAAGTTCGACAAGTGGCAATGATCGATGCGCAAGGGCGTGTTGACGCATGGACCGGGAAGAATGATATCCAGGCAGCAGGTCACATTGTCGGGAAAAACTTTTCGGTGCAAGCCAATCTGATGCTCAACGATAAGGTTTGGCCCGCAATGGCGCGCGCGTTTGAAAACACGAAAGGCGACCTTGCAGATCGCATGCTGGCAGCGCTCGACGCGGCACAAGCGGTGGGTGGTGATATTCGTGGAAGACAATCGGCGGCGATGGTCGTCGTCACCGGAAAGCCGACGGGTCAGGCATGGAAGGATCGAACCTTTGATCTACGCGTCGACGATAGTCCGCAACCGTTGTTGGAGCTTCGCCGTCTCGTAAAGCTGCAACGCGCCTACAACCATATGAACGCCGGTGATCTTGCAGTTGAAAAGAAAGACAACGAAGGAGCACTGCGGGAGTACGGCGCGGCGGAAAAGTTAGTGCCGAACAACGCGGAGATGATCTACTGGCACGCAGTCGCCCTCGTCAACATGGGCCGTGTAGATGAATCGTTGCCGCTGTTTCGCCGAGTGTTTGCTATGGACCGGAACTGGATCACCTTGACGCCAAGATTGCCGAAATCCGGGCTGCTGCCGGATGATCCAAAGCTAATCCAAAAAATCGTGTCTGTTGGAGGCAAGCGAAAATAGGTCCTAAGTTCAATAGGACCTATATTTTTCTTGACCTGAGCTCCCGTCTCGCCTTATAAGAGCAGGCACATCTGAAGCCCCGTTCCTCTCGCCCGTATCTGAAGTAGAAATCGAGGATCGAAAGAATGCGTACCCTTACCCCCGGCCAATGGTATCTCCGTTTTACTTGCGAACACTGCAAGGAAAAGGAAATTCTCTTCCCTGACCTTTCGCGAGGGCAGGCAAGGATTAAAGCGACTTACGTTGTTGAGTGTTCGAGCTGTTCTCACACAGGCTCATACGACGCGGACGATATCGAACGTTATCAACACCCATTAACCGCTGACGCTTGAATGCGTCTCTCGTTGATTGGTTCTTTCAACTACCAAACACAAACCCATGATGAAATAGAACACGGTGATTACTTCGGAGTCGCCCCAGTTGTAATGGACCAGTCCGCTCGTAAAGAACCCGAGTACGCCGCCTAACGCACCGAGTGCGACCCCGCGCGCTACATCATCAACGCCTTCACGACGAGTAATGCGCCAGAGCATTCGAAGATAGATACCGATTAGTATCAGCCAAACAATCAATGCGGGTAGACCACGCTCGAGTGCGATTTGGAGCAGATTCGAGTGCATGTGCCCGATCGGTTGGCGACCGTTGTCAAACAGTCCCCATTCACGCCAATGACCTTTGATCGAATCAAGCCCAACTCCAACCACGAGGTGCCGCGGGTTACTAATGAGCAGTTGAAACCCTTCTCGCCAAACC
>DASTVU010000534.1:0-7205 GCA_035758935.1 Pyrinomonadaceae bacterium
CAATACGGGCGATGTTGCTCCGCACGAAGAACCGCCTGAAAAACGTGAGTTACGACTCGCCATCGTAGGGCGTCCCAACGTCGGTAAGTCGTCGCTGTTGAATCGGATTCTTGGTGAAGATCGCGTGATTGTCTCGCCGGTTGCAGGTACTACTCGCGACGCGATCGACACCGTGCTGCAAACACCCGAACGCCACTTTCGTCTCATCGATACTGCTGGGATACGTCGCAAAGGCAAGACCGATGAGATGGCCGAGAAGCTGTCGGTAATCATGGCGCGCAAGAGTTTGGAGCGTGCTGATGTCGCGATAGTTCTGGTTGACGCGGTTGAGGGAGTCACGGCGCTCGATGCGACTATTGCAGGTTATGCGCTCGACGCGGGATGTTCCATCATCATTGCGGTGAACAAGTGGGACGCGGTGCAAGACAAAGAGACAAACACCGCGAACGAGTTTGAACGCGAGCTACGCGACAAGATGAAGTTTCTCGAATGGGCGCCGGTGATCACGATCTCTGCGCTGACGGGACAACGTGTCGATCGGATTCTTCCAATCGTTTTGAAAGCAGATGAGGCTCGCAATCGTCGCATTCCGACGGCACAACTCAACGATTTCTTCGAAAAGGCGATTGCGCAGCCACGTGGTGGAACCGCGCCGTCGCCCGCGAAAGGCGGATTTTCGCGACTCCGGGTTCAATATTTGACGCAGGCTAGCGTGCGACCGCCGACGTTTGTGGTGTTCACTTCCGGTGGGAAGCCCGGGTTGCACTTTTCGTACGAGCGATATCTGTTGAACCGTCTCCGCGAGGAGTTTGATTTCTTCGCCGCACCGTTGCGGATCATCGAAAAGCATAAGTCGGCCTCAAAAAGGCACAAAACGCACAAACAATGACCGCAGCGGCGTTACGTTTCACAGTAGATGCTCAGGATGGTGAAGCCCGGGCCGGTGTGTTGACAACGCGGCGTGGGCAGATCGAGACGCCTGTATTCATGCCTGTGGGTACGGCTGGTACTGTCAAAGGAATTCGGTTCGAAGAACTAGAGTCGAAGGATCTCGACGCGAAGATCATTCTCGGCAACACCTATCACTTGTGGCTGCGTCCCGGAATCAACGTGATCCGTGCGGCTGGCGGGCTTCATCGATTCATCGGCTGGGATCGAGCTTTGTTGACGGACTCGGGAGGTTTTCAGGTCTGGAGTCTCGGCGCCTTGCGCAAGATCTCCGAAGAAGGCACGGAATTCCGCTCGCACGTCGATGGCTCACTCAGGTTCTTATCACCTGAAGTGTCAATGGAAGTGCAGGCCGCGCTCGGATCGGACATTGTGATGGTGTTTGACGAATGTGCACCGGGTCAGGCTAGTCACGAAGAGACTGAGCGCAGCATGAATCTCACCACACGCTGGGCAAAACGCTCGAAGACAGCCTTCAACCAACTGCAAATCGAACGCGTCGACACAGGATATCTGGAAGCCGAAGGGTTGAGCGGAACTCAAGCACTCTTTGGCATCATCCAGGGCGCCGGTCATCTGGAACTGCGGCGAACCAGCCTCGAAGAAACCGTAAACATTGGTTTTGACGGCTATGCTATCGGTGGATTGAGCGTCGGAGAAGAGAAGTCGGTGATGTTTGACGTAATCGAAGACATAGCACCGAGAATGCCGAAGGACGCTCCGCGTTATCTGATGGGCGTTGGAACTCCGGAGGACTTGGTTGAGGCAGTAGCGCGTGGTGTTGACATGTTTGACTGCGTTTTACCGACGCGAAATGGCCGAACCGGACAGGCTTTCACGTCACGCGGCAAGCTGAATATTAAGAACGCACAATGGACGAACGACACCCGTCCGCTCGATGAATCCTGCGCCTGCTCGGTCTGCGGGCGGCACTCGCGCGCCTATTTGCGTCATTTATATATGACGGGGGAGCTACTGGCGAGTATTCTCCTGACCCATCATAATCTGGCCTTCTTCCTTGACACCATGCGAGGCGTGAGGCAATCTATCCGGTCTGGCGATTTCCCAAAATTTCGGCGTGAGTTCATCGAGCGGCTGGATGCGAATGGTGAATAGTGGTTCGCGAGCTGGCCGCCTTCGGTTTGTTCACGTGCTGAAACTGAGCTGGGAGATCAAGGTCAAATTCCTTCGAAACAACTAAGAGGTCAATGCAAACTTTTCTGATTCTCTTCCAGGGCGGCTTAGGCGGACTTGCGCAGCTCGCGCCTCTCGTTCTGATAATCGCCGTTTTCTACGTCCTTGTATTAAGGCCTCAACAAAAGCGACAAAGACAATTACAGGAAACGATTGCCAGTCTGAGGATTAACGATAAAGTGATTACTACCGGCGGCATCATCGGAGTGATCACAGCGGTGCGGGATTCGAGTTTTATTATTCGCAGCGCCGATAAAACGATCCTCGAGGTGGCACGTTCTGCCATTGCCGACATCGATCGAGAGGGAAAAGACGCTAGTTAGGCCACAGAAAGGCACAAGAGGCACATCAGAGTAGGCAAGTAGTAAGGCTTAAATTCTGCCATGAAGAAAAAGAATCTTCTCACGCGCGTAATCATCATCGCCATTGTTACAGTCGTCGGGATCTACCTCGTAATCGGACCGCGTCGTCGCCCCAATACACAGGACTTCACCTGGTCCGGCATTAAGCAGAACCTCAAGTCGAATATTCATCTCGGGCTTGATCTGCAAGGCGGTTCGCACCTCGTGATGCGCGTCAAAACCGAGGACTACCTGAAACGACTGACCGAAGGAAACTATACCGCGGCTCAAAACGCAGCTAAGGATGCTGGATACGAGGTCAAAGGCGGCCAGGCGAATACCAGCGGTGGCAACTACAGTTTGGCCCTGCAATTGGCGGATCCTTCCAAGGCTGCTGAAGTCAAAGACGCTATCGAAAAGAAAATCGAACTGGCCGATACCAGCGTTTGGAGTTATTCATCATCCGGCGACACGATTAGCTGGACGATGACCCAGGCGGCAGAGCGGACACTCGCTGACAACGCCACCACCCAGGCGCTAAACATCATCGATAGCCGTATCAACGCCCTCGGTATCACCGAACCAACGCTGCAAACACACGGCGCGCAGAGTTCACATCAGATTCTTTTGCAAATGCCAGGTGTACAGGATCCTGAACGCGTCAAGAGGATCCTTCAGGGTGAATCGCGCCTTGAGCTGGTGCACGTGATTTCGCCTCCGAGCCCGGCGCCGGCCGCAACTTATCAGAGTGAAGCCGAAGCAATCGCTTCGCTGAACAGTGCCGGCACGGTTCCGCCGAATCGGAAAGTTTTGCCTTACCAGGAGCGGATTGATAAAACCGCTGATAAGTCAACCGATCCGAACCAGCAAAAACCAAAGCAGTGGGTTGTAATCGAGGTACCGGCTATCATTGACGGCACCGAGTTGAGAAACGCTGCGGCAATTCCCTCGGCGGGTGGTCGAGCTGACGATTACGAGATCAATTTCTCACTGAAAAAGACGGGTGCTGAAAAGTTTGGCGCCTGGACCGGTGCCCACGTCAATGAGTACATGGGTGTCGTTCTCGAGGAGGAAGTGAAATCGATCGCGTTTATTAAGTCGCAGATTTTTGATTCGGGCCAGATCTCGGGACGCTTTACAAAAGAATCAGCAGACGATTTAGCGCTAACTCTGCGTTCGGGTGCGTTACCGGCGCCGATCGAGTATCTCGAGGAACGTACGGTTGGACCAAGCCTGGGTCAGGATTCAATTCGCGCGGGTGTGCGGGCGTCACTTGTGGGTCTCGCCCTCGTCGTAGTTTTCATGCTCTTTTACTATCGCGGTTCAGGCGTGAACGCGGTTGTGGCTCTGATTCTGAACATGATCCTGATGCTCGCGGGTCTGATCGTGTTTGGTGCAACGCTGACGCTCCCTGGTATCGCCGGTATGATTCTTACGATTGGTATGGCCGTCGACTCCAACGTGCTCATCTTTGAGCGAATTCGTGAGGAGTTACGATCGGGCAAGACCGTTCCATCCGCAGTGGATCTGGGATTTGACCGTGCATTCATCACCATCATCGATACGCACGTCACTACTATCATTTCATCGCTCTTTTTGTTTGTGTTCGGCACTGGCCCGATTCGAGGTTTCGCCGTGACGCTGGTAATTGGACTGCTGGTCAACTTGTTCTCGGCAGTTTATGTCTCGCGCACGATCTTTATCTGGTTGCTGTCACGCAAGAAAATGGAGACGCTGAGTATTTAGAGATTAATCATGTTTCAAGTCCTTCACGATATAAATATTGACTGGCTGGGTAACCGGCGCGTTTTTATCGGCATATCTGTGTTGCTCATGCTGGCGGGTTTGGGATCCGCAATTCTTCGCCAGGCAACTGGTCGCCAGGCCTTTAACCTTGGCGTTGACTTCAAGGGCGGAACAGTTGTAACTGCACGCTTCAAGCAAAAACCTGCTGATGACGCCGTCAGAAACGCGTTGGCGGAAAAGGGCATTCACGATGCGGTGGTGCAGCCGGTGACTGACCGGACTGACACTATGCTAATCAAGGTGCCACTTGAAGGTGAAGGCCAGGACGGCAGAACCAAAGTCAAAGAGGCTCTAAACACGTTTGGTGTTGAGGCCGCACCGGGAAGTGAACTCGAAGCGGATCAAAACGCCGCCTACAAGATCATCGGAACTGATGCGGTCGGTGCGATTGCCGGCGCTCAACTAAGAAACAAAGCTATTGCCGTTACACTCGCGGCACTTGTCGGCATCCTGCTTTATATTGCGGTGCGATTTGAATGGACTTATGGCGCCGCCGCTGTGATCGCTGTGTTTCACGACGTATTGGTGACGCTCGGTTTCTTCTCGATTTTCCAGATCGAAGTCAGTCTCAACGTGATTGCAGCGCTGCTGACACTCGTCGGATTTTCGGTTAACGACACGATCGTTGTGTTCGATCGTATCCGTGAAAATCGCAAACTGCACCGGCGTGATTCGCTCTACAAGATTACAAACGACTCCATCAACCAAACACTTTCACGCACCGTGATCACCAACGGACTGGTGTTTCTGTCCGTGCTGGCGCTCGTGCTTTTCGGCGGCGACGTGTTGCGTGCGTTTTCGCTCGCGCTGTTTATCGGTGTCGTGTTTGGTACCTATTCGTCGATCGCAATTGCGAGTCCGATTATGGTTTGGTGGGAGCAGCGACTCGAGGCAGCGAATCGTGAATTAGCATTGAGTTTCAACCAACCCAGGGTGATGAAGGCGGCCGGTGCTGCGAAAGGTGCGAAACAAAGACTTCGCGACGCTTCCAAGCCTCTTCATTGAGAGCCGTGCTTGGTACTTGGTCTTTTGTACTTGGCAAAACAAAGTACAAAGAACAAAGCACAAAATTCTTTTAGGTGACTGAGCTTTTTGGGAACTTTTTGTCCGCAACGGGTGTCCTATTTGCGCTTGACTTTGAAACGTCTTGCGGATTAGGATGCGACCGTTGCTGGCCAATTTAAGTTCTCCAGTGTCGTCCCCGCGGTGTGTTTGAACGCAGGAAAGTTGGGCGCGGCGGTGGTGTGTGTTGAGCGGGCCGGCGAGTTGTTTTCTCGCACAGCGGCTTCCAATTCAATTCGGTGTGCTCAATATCGCAGGAGCTGCTGTTTCCCCTTCTTAAATGACGGAATACAAAGCGGTATTTAATCGACACCAACGAGGTAACTACTGCTTAAACTTTCGTAACCCCTGATCCATTTGGCGCCGGAGTCGGAGGATAATTTAAATGTTCGATAATCTTGTTGAGTCCAGTTCGCACAAAGACGATATCACGCGAAAAGGCTCATTCATTGGTGTCACTGCGTTAATTTACCTAGTGCTGATGGTGGCCTTCTTTGTGGCCGGCATTTTCTTGTATGACGCTCACCTTTCAACACTGGATCTCGAGTTAACCACACTCGTCGCTCCGGTGCCGGTGCCGCAGCAGGAAGCTCAGCCGGAAAAGCCACAGGAAGCCAAGCCGCAAAAAGTCGAGCAGAACGTCGACGTTCGTAAGGAACTGATTGCCGACGTCACCCGCACTGAGCTAGTGCCAAAAGAGGTTTCGGCAAAAGCCAGCGACGTGCCGCCGGTTAGACGCGGTGTCACCACTGTGTTGGGAGACACTTCCTCGAACGCAGCCGCGCCAATGCCTGCGGGTCCAGGGACAGGCACAGTAACAACTGCGCCCACCAAGGTTACAATTGCCGACGAGCCACCGCCACCTGAGGTCAAACCGACTCCACCCCGTGCTCCCATTTCAGGCGGCGTTCTTAACGGCAAAGCGATCAGCTTACCCAAACCAGGGTATCCACCGATTGCCCGTGCAGCACATGCGTCAGGCACTGTAGTTGTTCAGGTGCTTATCGATGAAAACGGCAATGTGGTTTCAGCCCATGCCGTGTCAGGGCATCCGCTGTTACAGGCGGCTGCTGTAGGTGCTGCGAAACAAGCGAGATTCTCCCCAACCAAGCTTTCGGGGCAGCCAGTTAAGGTTACCGGAGTGATCCAGTACAACTTCGTGTCGCAATAACTGCGGAGAACATTTGTCGTGTCGCCGCGGTTAACGTGGGCAGTCCCGGCTTCTCTGCTTGCTATCAAACTAAATAAAACCTTTTGGAGGGGTTCACCGTGACAATTCTAATGAGTCTATTTGGAACCAAGGTCCTGGGTCTCTTTTTGCTGTTGCAGGAAGCGGCAGCCAGCCCAGAGGCCTCTAGCGCAGACCATTTCACCCTGACCGAGATGGTCAAGAACATGGGTGGCGTGGCTATCGCCGTCGTTGTCGTGTTGCTGATCATGTCGGTTTATTCAATCGCGATCATGGTTGAGCGCTATCTGACCTATTCCGCGGCGAAGAAGCAGTCGCGCGAGTTTGCGCCGCGCGTAGCGCAGGCGTTGAAGAATGATCGTATTGAAGAAGCGATCAATATCAGCGACAAGCATCGCAAGTCGCACCTGGCGATGGTCGTGAGCAGCGGACTTCAGGAGTTTCGCGCACATGAAGCGTCGGCAGACATCTCAGGCGATGAGATCGAAGCCTCCAAACGTGCTCTGCAGCGCGCAATCGCGATTAAGACCGCCGAGTTCAAACGTGGTCTCTCCGGCTTGGCAACCATCGGTTCGACAGCGCCGTTCGTGGGTCTGTTCGGAACGGTGTTTGGCATCATCAACGCGTTCCGCGGCATGAAGAACGCAGAGTCTGCTGGTATCGCA
>DASTVU010000535.1:0-4223 GCA_035758935.1 Pyrinomonadaceae bacterium
AATGGGCTTCATTCGAGGAAACAGTAAACGGCTCGTTGGAAGAATGTTCACCGGCCGACACGCGCCGTGACGACATCGCAATCTGGTTGTTCACTTCCGGTTCGACAGGCCATCCAAAAGGCGCGGTCCATCTTCAGCACGATCTACCTTACAACACCGAAGTGTTTGCAAAAGCCACGATGGGAGTGGGGGCTGACGATCTTACCGTGTCAGTGCCGAAGCTCTTTTTTGGTTACGCAACCGGCACCAACCTGCTTTTCCCGTTTGCGGTCGGTGGCGCGACCGCATTGTTTGCTGAACGGTCCACGGCGGAAAAGATGTTTGAAGTCATCAAGCGCTATAAGCCGACGATCCTGACTACTGTACCGACGATGATCAATTCGATGCTGAATGTGCCTGGCGCTTCGGCAGACGATCTTTCAAGTCTTCGTTTTTGCTACTCCGCGGGTGAAGCACTGCCAAAAGAACTTTACGAACGTTGGATGAATGCCTTTGGCATCGACATCTGCGACGGCATCGGCTCCGCAGAGATGTTTCACATCTACATCACTAATAGGCCCGGTGACATCAAGCCGGGGAGTCTTGGCCGCATCGTGGATGGCTACGAGGCAAAGGTTGTCGATGCGGACGGAAAAGAAGTCGCGACCGGTGAGATGGGAACGCTGAAGATCAAAGGCGACTCAGCGGCGCTCTGCTACTGGAACGCTCACGAAAAGTCGAAAGAGACTTTCGCCGGCGATTGGTGCACCACTGGAGACCAGTTTCACGTCGATGAGGCTGGTTACTACTGGTATCACGGCCGCACGGACGACATGCTGAAGGTTTCAGGCGTTTTTGTTGCACCGGCTGAAATTGAGAATTGCCTGCTGCAACATGAGGCGGTGTTGGAATGCGCAGTCGTGGGCCATGAAGCAGACGGTCTCGTGAAACCGAAAGCGTTTGTTGTATTGCGTGAAGGTTTTGAACGCGGAGATCAGCTCGCGGAACAGATCAAACAATTCGTGAAAGATCACATCGCAATCTACAAATACCCACGTTGGGTCGAGTTCGTAGACTCTCTTCCAAAAAACGATCGCGGTAAGATCGATCGCAAGAAACTAAAAAATTAGCCACAGATTTTCACGGATGAACACTGATATGAATTTATCCGTGTTCATCCGTGTGAATCTGTGGCCTATCTTCTGCGTTCGAGATCGTAATCGCGAAGTCGTCGATAGAGCGTGGAAGGAGAGATACCGAGGATTTCGGCGGTCTTGCCTCTGTGCCAACCCGTCTGCTCCAAAGCCGCGAGAATCTGTTGTCGCTCAACTTCTCTGAGCGAGCCAGGCGTTGATGCAACTGGCTGAGCTGCGACAGGAACCTCACCATTCACGGCCGGAGCTACAACACTCGTCAGCGCCGGTGCAGGAACGGCTGGGCGCGTTACTTCGGGCGGAAGCTCCGAAAGCGTGATCCGGCCGTTGTTCGAGAGAATCACCGCGCGTTCGAGACAGTTCTTCAACTGTCGCACGTTGCCGGGCCAGTGATACAAACGCAACGCTGTGAATGCTTCCTCAGTCAGTTCTGGCGGATGAGTGCCGGCAACCTGCTTGAGCAGGTGGCGCGCCAGCGGCTCGATGTCTTCCGGTCGCTCTCGCAGCGGCGCGAGACTGATCTGAAATCCATTGATTCGGTACAACAGATCAGATCTGAATACGCCGTCGTTAACCACAGTGTCGAGGTTCCGGTTAGTTGCCGCAACAATTCGCACATTGACCTCGACCTTGCGGACGCCACCAACACGGAAGAACGTGCGCGTCTCAATCGCGCGCAACAGTTTCGCCTGCAATTGCGCCGGCAGCTCAGTGACCTCGTCAAGGAATAATGTTCCCCCGTCGGCGAGCTCGATCAGACCAAGCTTTCTGCCTTTGGCTCCTGAGAACGCTCCCGCTTCGTAACCAAACAATTCCGACTCGAGCAGCGATTCCTGAAACGCAGCACAGTTCAAATCCACAAACGAGGCTTCTGCGCGAGTCGACAGCCGGTGAATCGCATGGGCCACGAGCTCTTTTCCGGTTCCGGATTCGCCTGTGATCAGTACTGACGCTTCCGACGGCGCCACGCGCTCGATCAAACGGATCGCTTCCTTCATCACCTCCGACACGGAAACGATCTCAGGCAGCGCCGACTGTCTCGCGAGTTGTTCACGCAGACGAGTATTATCCACTCGCAGCCTGCGTTTATCAGCAGCCTGCTTCACGCGAACGTCGAGTTCAGTGATGCTGTAGGGCTTGGTGAGGTAATCGTAAGCGCCGAGCTTCATCGCTTCGACAGCGGTTTCGACCGTCGCCTGCCCTGTCAACATGATCACTTCGGGCGGATTCGGTCGTTGATGGACGCGTCGCAGCAACTCCATCCCGTCGATGCGCGGCATGTTGATGTCACACAGCAACACGTCGACGTTACTCTCCTCGAGTTTGCGCAATGCGGCCTCGCCGTCGGGCGCGGCTTGAACACGATAACCCAGCCGCTCCAATTCCTTCTGCAAAACAAGTCGGAGGTTAGCCTCGTCTTCTGCGATCAGAATTCGTGCCTGCTGTTGCTGCTCACTCAACCTATCTGTTCCTCGCTTAGCTTGACTGTGGAAAGGGTAATCGTGAAAGTGGTGCCTGTCCCCACGGTTGATTGCACGTCAAGAGTGCCGCCATGCTCGGTTAAGATACCATAACATACGGCCAGTCCGAGACCAGTTCCACGGCCTATTTCCTTGGTCGTAAAGAATGGTTCGAAGATCTTGGGAAGGTTTTCCGGGGGTATTCCGACGCCCGTGTCGCTCACTTCGACCACAACCTTCTCGTCCTCATTGCGCCCAACGATTGTTAACACACCGCTCTCGCCCATCGCATCCAGCGCGTTAGTCGCAAGGGCGATGACGGCTTGCTGCAATTGCCCGGGATCCCCTGAAACAGGACGCAAGTTATCAGCGATATCGACGTTGAACGTGATTGCCGCACTCCGTTTCTGATGCGATAACAGCCTGACAGCCGACTGAATCACGTCGACGAGATTGATGATCACGTGGTCTGATGTTCGTGTCCGACTGAAATCGAGCAATCCCATCGTTATGCTCTTACAACGAAACGCTTCACTGCGAATCAGCCCAAGGTACTCGCGCAGATCCTCAAGCCCCGGTGAGCCGTCGAACTCCCCGTCATTCACACGAGCTTCGAGCGATTCGGCACACGCTGAAATCGTCGCGAGCGGATTGTTGATTTCATGGACCACACCCGCCGCAAGGCGACCGACTGCCGCAAGTTTCTCAGCGCGCGCAATGGCGCGGTTTGCCTCCACTCGATCCGTGATTTCCTCACCGACAGTGATGACATGACTTACGAGGCCGGTGTTGTCCGCCCACATCGGAATCTTACTTATCACCCAGTGACGAATGTCGCCGTTTGGTGACGGTGTCTCCTGTTCGATGCGTTCGATCTCTCCGCTCTCGAACACGCGCGCGAATTCTTCCTCCAGCACATCACGCGGTTGTCGCGTGAGCACTTCGAAAACATTCTTGCCGAGCACTGAACCACGCGGAATACCGAGCTCGCCGAGTTCGCGATTTCGGTTCCACGCAACCACTCGATATTCACGATCGATGGCATAAAGCGACAACGGCAGACTATCGACGATCGCTTCGATGAATCGCCTTTGCGCTTCACTCTCCGCCGTTCGTCTTTCAACTTCTCTCGCCAGACTCACCGACGTATCACGCGCAGCCTGGTAAAGCGAACAGATGTGGGCGGCCAGCGAGGTCTGTTGCGCAGCTGCCTCGATCAAACGTCGCTCCGTCTCGCCACATTCCTCGCGACGATCGAACGCGACGATCAGCGCCCCCTTCGAGCGTCCCGCGAAACGGAACGGGGAAACATACTCAACGGCGTGAACATCGTCGCGAAGTAGAAAGGAACTCTTTTCCGTGATCAAAAACGAGTTTGCGGACTCAGCCGAGCGCAACCAAAGCTGCATCGCGTCGGGGTCGAGCAAGGTCGAATCATCCGCACTGCCCTCTCGATCAAACACGCACATCACGTTCTTATCGCGACCGACCGTTACGTACGCCGCACACATCGAAGCGTCAATCGCTTCGAACGTAGCCCCAGCGACCCGGCGGACTAACTGCTCAGGTTCAAGCGCGCGCAGCAGTCCTCTACCGATGTCTGACAAGAACCTAAGCTCGCGATTACTAC
>DASTVU010000536.1:0-7966 GCA_035758935.1 Pyrinomonadaceae bacterium
GGTTTCGAGTCACATGCTCGTATCAGTGCATTTGTTTCTGGAGATGCTGCACTACGCGGTCTGGATCATAGCGTTGCCGTTGATTGGATCAGCAACGAGATTTTGGGACGTGAAGTCTGTGCCTGTCGCACGACACCCGAAAGGTTTTCCGCGATTGGTGACAGGCATTTTTGTTGTTGCGTTGATCGCTGTCGGAGCCCTCTGGTTTGGTTTTTCAATCGACTACGCCACAACTCGCGACATTTACTTCACGGTGGCCATCGCGCACGTGTTGGCTGAAGCGCCGTTCCTGCTGAGGATGATTTAAGTGTCGCCGTACGAGCTCTGGCGTTTCCTGCCGATTGGCTATCTGTTCACGATCGCAAACGAGACTCCGATCCTTCTGCTTGGGCTCTCACGACATCATCCCGTTAGACGGCGCTTATTGAGCGGAATCTGGCTGACTGCTTGTACCTACCCGATAGTCGTGCTTGTGCTGCCGCTCGTCTTTATAAATCAATCCCGAGCGGTATTTTTGTTGGTGGCCGAAACGTTTGCGCCAGTGGCAGAGTGTCTACTGTTCTGGCTGGCATTTGGACAGGAATCGAGATGGCGTGATTTTGGGGTGATCGTCGTTGCGAACCTCGCGTCGTTTCTAATCGGGGCACTGATTTTCACGGATGGATGACGGATTGAAGAAGATCGGGGTCGATGTTACCGCCCGAAAGAATGACGCCGACGCGCTTCACATCTGCTGGCAACTTTTGGAACATTACTGCGGCGGCGGCGGTCACGCCGGATGTTTCGACCAGGATCTTCATACGAAACAGCATGAAGCGGAGTGTCTCGATGATTTGCTCGTCTGAGACGGTAAGGACGTCGTCAGCGAGTTTCTGCACGATCGGAAATGTGAGTTTTCCCGGGATCTGAACGCGCAGTCCGTCCGCAATTGTTGGAGGCGGCGGAATCGAAACACGCTCACCTTTCAGAAACGATTGTCGCGTGTCGTCAGCGGTGTCCGGCTCGACCGGGTAACAACGTATCTTTGGATTCAAAGCCTTTGCCGCGGTCGCAACTCCAGCGAATAGTCCCCCACCACTGCAAGGCGCGAGCACAGCGTCGAGCTCAGGCACTTCTTCTACCAATTCCAGTCCGCACGTTCCCTGGCCAGCAAGAATAAAGTAATCGTCGTAAGGAGGAACGAGGATCAAACGCTCGCGCTCTGCGAGATCCATCGCGAAGGCTTCGCGGTCCTGCTTGTGACGATCGTAAAAGACTACTTCGGCGCCGTAGCCACGCGTGGCCGCAACTTTCGCGGCGGGTGCATCTTCAGGCATTGCGACGAGCACGCGCACCCCTGCCTCACGTCCTGCAAGCGCTACGGCTTGCGCGTGGTTGCCGGATGAAAAAGCAACGATGCCCTGCTGTTTCTCCGCTGGAGTGAGCGACTGAATCTTGTTGGTGGCGCCACGGATCTTGAATGCGCCGGCGCGTTGAAAGTTTTCACACTTGAAAAAGACTTCTTTACCAGCGACTTCATTGAACTGTCGCGAGGTCAATACTGGTGTGCGGTGAATACGCGAGTTAATTCGTTCGCGGGCTTCGTGAATCTGATCGATTTTCAGCATATTAAGCCATGGATAGACATGGACGACACGGATAAGAAAAAACGTCAGCGAAGTGCTCAATAATATGTTCTTCGACAGTGCTCAGATCAGTTTCGACGCCGAGTAACTCCTCCATCGAAGTTACGGGTTCACCTTCGCAGGCGATTATCAAATTGAAGTAACTGAGATCGGTGTTCACGTTGAGAGCAAAACCGTGTGTCGTGACCCAGCGCGAGATGTGCACGCCGATCGCGGCAATTTTTCCTCGGCGCGTGTGTACACCGGTCAAACCTTCGATACGAAACGCGTCAATCCCGAAGTCTGACATGGTCCGAATCAGAACTTCTTCCAGATCTCGTACGTAACGATGAACGTCTTCGCGATCAGGACTGAGATTAATGATCGGGTAACCAACCACCTGGCCCAAGCCGTGATACGTCACCTTCCCGCCACGATTTGTCTCAAAAACCGTCACGTTGCGAGACTTCAGTTCTTCTTCGTTGAGCAAAACTGATGAGCTGTCGCCACGACGCCCAATCGTCAACGTATGTGGGTGTTCGAGCAGCAGGAGCGTGTCCGGCTGGACGCCGCTTTTGACTGCAAGTTCGGTTTCTTTTTGGATTGCGAGGGCTGATTGGTAGTCACGGAGCCCTAAACGCTGGACCAAAAGGTTTCTTTCTTTAATCATGCAACCAGAACACAACCTTCGTGCGTCATTCTATCAGCCGCGTTAGTCTCTGGTACAATCACCCCCTCCACCACGGAAAAGCGGTTTGAATTGAGAACAGCAGCAGAGGAGAAAACTACCTTGAAACCCATTGCAACCACTTTACTGACATTGTTACTTCTAACTCCCTCTACGGCGTTCTCGCAAACGCGCAATCGCTCGACCAGCCGGCAAAAGACAACGTCGACGGCGGCGGCAACGCAGAAATTAGCGCAGGTACGGACTCAGGGCGCGACCCGCGTCGCGGATCAAATCAAGTTTCTGACCAGATTCATTTACCTGCTGGGAGGCGTGTCGAGCAGTATCGCCGCCGTGGACGAGGCTGCGCGCAGAAACGAAGCCTCGCCGACAGTCGTGCAACAGAACCAGACGAGCAAAGCGCAGGTTAAAACGAGTATCCAGGGCTTTCGCGAGACGCTCGACAAACTCGAGATCGACTTTCGCGCCACACCGGAGCTACAGCCCTACTACATTAAACTCGCGGGCGTCGCCGCTGGAGCCGCAACCGCGGAAGAGCAAGCCGCAAAAAACCAATTCGACGCTGCCGGGCGCACGCTTCTTAATGTGATCGCTCGATTAACTGACGTGTTGTTGTTGATGAGAACAACGGCATAGGCCATTGCCAATTGTCGATTTCCGATTGCCAATTTAAATCGGCAGTTGGCAATCGGAAATTGGCAATGATTTCAATCCTGCTTCTTGGGATAGTAACCCTGGCGGGCACGAACGCGCAGATCGTTGCGTGCGGGCACCGAGACTTGAATTCGTCGAAACTGCGTCGCCGGCGCTTCGGAGTCGCCGTAGTATTGAAGCAAATACTGCCCTCGCAACTCAGCAGCAACCTGGCGAAAGACTCTTTCGAGATCCTTATCCGAATCCGGAACGAAAGCCGTTCCGCCGGTAGCTGCGGCAATTGTCTCCATCCCACGCTCAGCTCGCATTGCAATCAGATTCAACTTTATCGAGGGACCACCCGGATTCACCGAGTAGAAGATCACGTCTGCTTGCTGAACGGATTTTTGAACTGAGGCAACAGCTCGCTGATGCGCATTTAGTAGACTGGTCCTTGAGCCAAGCGCTGCCTGTTGTCCGCTAGTTGTAGCTCGATAGTCCGCCAGCGACATATCACGAATTTGTTCACTGAAATTGTCGTCGCCATCAGACAGCACGACGATCACTCGACGGAAATTGCTGGGTGCACTGGTCGACAGATATTTCGCCGCTGCAGCTACGGTGTCGTAGAAAGCTGTCGGGACACTCGTAGTCGCCGCTGGAATCGACAGCATTTTTGCTGCCGACGTCTCAGCCGAAGCAAGTGGCTGTACCATCGTCGCCTTCCCCGTTATCGTAAAGATCGCTGCTCGGTCGGTAGGCTTCATCACCAGTCTCAAGAAAGTGGCAGCTGCATTTTGCTGCGAAGCGAAAAAGCCCTTTTGACTGGTGCTGCTTGAAATGTCGAACAGTAACGCAATCGCAAGCGGTACCTGCTCCGGATCGCCGATGCCGGAAATCTCCTGTTTCTTCCCTTCTTCTTCCAAACGAAAGTCAGCGACCTGCAATCCCTGAACTGCCTGACCGGTCTGATCAGTAACAGACACAGGCACCATCACCAGGTTTGAAGTGGTCTTAATAACATCGGCAGAGTCGATCACTGTCGGCTCAACCGGCTTGGGAGTCGGAGTTGGTTTTGGTTTCCAGAGTGGCGGCGGTGGCGGCAGGTCTTTGGTGCCCTGCGCGTGCACGGTCGGTACAGACAGAAAAATGACCAGTACTCCCAGCAGGAATACCGGCCATAAAATTTTTTCAGCCCCCAAAATCATCATGACACCCTCGAGCCTGTAGTCATGTCGGCCAGTCCCGCTGGCTTTCATGCTTCCCTATCCTACCGCTTTTATGACGGCATGATCCACGACTCTTTGGTGCCACGTTAGAGGCGCGGAGTTGCACACAAGGTGAACTCCGCGCCAGTCACATTAATTTCCGGAGCCCGAGGTGCCCGGGTTCATGGTCGGCGCTGGAGCAGTCAAGCCCTTGTTTACAAGCAGCTTGATCTCAACGCGACGGTTCTGAGCACGTCCATCACGCGTCTCGTTTTCCGCAACTGGATTCAACTCACCGTAGCCATACGGAGTCACGATGCGACGTAGTGGAATGTTGTGACTCTCAACCAGGTAACGAATTACTGCATCAGCGCGACGCTGACTGAGTTGACGATTGAGATTAATGCTTCCTCTCGAATCGGCGAAACCCGAAACTTCAAGCACATAACCTTTCGCATTCAGCGCTTTGCTGGCAATGTCGTCCAACGTTGTCTTCGACTCGGGTGAAAGCACTGCGCTGCCCGACTTGAAGTTAACAGCAGCAGTCTGCTGTGGGGCATAGTCGTCGAGTGATGAAATGCGCTCGTTGGTTGCATTCACGCCGGCGACGGCTGCATCAGCAGTTGCCTGTGCGGCTTTCGCACCGCCTCGGGCTGCGTTTGAAACAGCAGCGAGCTCTTCCAATTGGCCTGACAGCCGCTGTGCATTCGCTTCAACCTGAGTAAGTTTGGTTTCGGTATCAGTCGCTCTCTCTTCGAGTGGCGCCGCTCGCGATTCAACCGCGCGTGCAACCCGCATGTCTGATTCGTTAAAGCGAATCTTCTCGGCAAGTAGCTCACCGGTACTGTTACCACGTCCCTCGATTTCGAGGTTCAAACCACGCAGGATGCTGGTCTGTGCGTAGTTGGTGCCGCCTCGCAGGAACCCGCCCTTGGTCTTCACACTGGTCCTGTCGTCCAGACGTACAACCGTGTCCATGCCATTCATGTCACGCACAGTGAATGTATCAGCATCACGCCGGGTGACAACGCCTTTGATTTTCATTTTCTGCCCGCTCGTTACAGTGCGCGAGCCGGCTGGGCTGGTCGTATCTTGGGCCAAAATAGGGGAGGCTGAGAAGACTAGTAGGCAGGTGATAAGCACTGCCGGGGAAAACATTTTATGTTTAGTGAATACCATCGAATTATCTCCTTAACTGGTGACTAAGTTAACGCGCTCCTTGAACGCGCGTCTTTCTCAAGCTAATCATGGCGAGTCCTCGCTCCTCGCCTCCCGCTCGTTAAATTTTGCGGATGTCATCATTTAGACCTTCGCCAGAGTTAAGTCAATAGCCTTCCTATTTCTTCATCGAATCACCACTGTATCGCAATAACAGAAGCCACAGATTATCACGGATCATTACGGATTCTTTGCAATCCGTGTGAAATCCGTGAAATCTAGGGCTCAAATGGACGGGAAGTTAGACCGAGAAATCGCCTGCTTCGAGCTGCTCTTTAATGAACGCGAGGAAGCGTTCGGCGTCCGAGCCGTCGATGACGCGATGGTCAAAACTGAGGGCGAAATAGGCCATCCAGCGAATGCCGATGAAGTCGTCGCCATCAGGTGAAGTCATTACTTTTGCCCGCTTTTCGATTTTGCCAACGCCGAGAATTGCGAGCTGCGGCTGATTGATGATCGGCGTTCCGAATAGACCGCCAAACCCGCCCGGATTCGTGATCGTGAATGTGCCGCCGGTCACTTCATCGGGCTTCAACTGCTTCGTCCGGGCGCGATCTGCAAGATCATTTGCAGCGCGTGCGAGTCCGGAAATGCTCAAGTCGTCAGCCCGTTTGATTACGGGAACGATCAAGCCCCAGTCGAGTGCGACCGCCATACCGAGATTGATGTCCTGTTTGTAAATGATCTGATCGCCGTTTACCTGTGCGTTAAAGATGGGAAACTTTCGCAAACCTTTGTTCACAGCTTCGAAAATAAAAGGCATGAACGTGAGCTTGGTCCCGGTTCGCTCGTAGAACGCATCGCGATGCTGATCGCGCAGGCGTGCGATGCGCGTCATATCGATTTCATAAACCGTGGTGACGTGGGCCGAAGTACGCCGCGATAGGACCATGTGCTCGGCGATCTTCTTACGCATCACGCTCATCTGCTCGACGCGATCGCCGACCTGTGGCTTCGGAGGTGGAGGCGCGACGGGCTCATACGTTGGAGCAGGTGCCGGTGCAGCGGCGCGCTGGGCCGGTGCTGTAGGCGCGCTCCCCGATTCAATAAAGCTCAGTATGTCGTTCTTGGTTACTCGCCCACTTAGACCAGTGCCTTCGAGTTTTGAAATGTCGACACCGTGCTCCTGTGCGATCTTGCGCACGAGTGGGCTCGACTTGGTCCTGCGAAGCTCTTCAGCAGTAGCTTCACTGCCATCTTTTTTCGGTTCACTCTCGACAGGCGCGGGCGGCTTTGCTTCGACCGGTGCCTGAACCGGTGGAGGTGCTGGAGCTGGAGGCGGTGGTGGCGGAGCTGCCTGTTGCGGTGGCGCAGGTGCAGGAGCAGGCGCAGGTGGTTCAACTTTCGCAGGCTGCTCTTCGACCGGCTTCGCTGCCGGTGCTTCCGACGCTCCCGCCTGATCTCCATCAAGCACTGCGACAACTGTGTTGACTTCAACCGTCTCGCCTTCTTTGAATCTGACTTCGGTCAACGTTCCCGCCGCAGGCGATGGAATCTCTGCATCAACTTTGTCAGTCGAGATCTCAAACAGCGGCTCATCGCGTTCGACGCGCTCTCCGACCTTCTTCAGCCACTTCGTAATCGTTCCCTCCGCAATGGACTCACCCATTTGCGGCATCACCACTTCAGTGCTCATCTCTTCTCCGTGTTCATCCGTAAAATCCGTGTCTTAATATGCCGCCAGCTTACGCGCTGCCTCGACGACGTCTTTCGTTTGCGGCAAATAATAATCTTCGAGTGGCGGCGAATACGGCACAGGCGTATCGAGCGACGCAACGCGAATCACCGGCGCGTCGAGCCATTCAAAAGCTTCTTCAGCAATGATCGCCGTGATCTCACCGCCAATGCCGCCGGTTCGCGAAGCCTCGTGCAATACGATCGCCTTGCTCGTCTTTTTCACACTCGCCAGTATGGACTGCTTATCGAGTGGGGCGAGCGTTCTCAGGTCAATGACTTCAATGTCCAGACCTTCCTTCTCGAGCTCTTCCGCTGCATCAAGCGCCGTCAGGACCATCGCTCCGAAAGTAATAATGGAGATATCGCGTCCTGCACGTGCGACACGTGCTTTGCCAATCTCGACGATGTAGTCATCCGACGGCAGTTCTTCACGAAGACGCGGCAACCGATAGAGCTTCTTGTGCTCGAAGTAGAGCACCGGATCGGGATCGCGAATCGCCGCTTTGATCAATCCTTTGGCGTCGTACGCAGTGGATGGCTCGACAATCTTCAAGCCTGCCGTATTCAAGAAAAACGCCTCAGCGTTCAGCGAATGGAATGGACCAGAGCGTACACCCGAACCACATGGACCACGGAACACCGTGGGCAATCCAGCGCCCCAGCGATAGCGACACTTCGCTGCGTAGTTCGTCAGCAGATCAAAGCCGGCGGAAATGAAATCTATAAACTGAAACTCAGCGACGGGCCGCATTCCCATCAACGCCGCGCCACATGCTGCCCCAACGATCGCGCCTTCCGAGATCGGCGTATCGATAACTCGTTCTTTGCCAAACTCATCGAGCAATCCATCGGTAACCTTGAACGCGCCGCCGTACGCGCCAACGTCCTCACCGATTACAAACACGCTGTTGTCGCGTTCCATCTCCTCCCAGATCCCC
>DASTVU010000537.1:0-3399 GCA_035758935.1 Pyrinomonadaceae bacterium
TGAACGACGCTGATGTCGTCAGAAACGTGACCATTCGCGGCGAAGACATCAAGCATTCCATCGAGATCGTAATCGAAGAAGAAACATGCAAAGGTCAGCGACTGCGCCGATACCTTGCCGATTCCAGAGGCTGGCGCCTCGTCAGTAAATAATCCGGAACCATCGTTGTGATAAAGCGCGATGCTCTCATTTGTGAAGTTGCCGATCACAACGCTCTGTTTGCCCGAACCATCGTAGTCCGCCGCATCGACACCCATTCCAGCGCGCGCTGTGCCTGATTCACTGAATGCGACGCCTGCGATCACGGCATTGTCTGTGAACGTGCCGTTGTGATTGTTGCGGTAGAGTTTGTTCGGTTCGGTATCGTTAGCGACGAAAAGATCCATCCAGCCGTCATCGTCGTAATCGAGCAATGCAACGCCCAGCGTTTTGCCGGCCGGATCTGCGACGCCGGCACGCGCGGTGACGTTTTCAAACGTACCGTTGCCGCGATTGTGATACAGCGTCGGGCTCTGGCCTTTGTAAGTTTGCGGTGTGCAATACGACTTGTTTTTTCCGTCGAGAGTGCAGTGCTGATCCGTCTGTACTGTCCAATCGACGTAGTTGCCGACAAACAGATCGAGCTTGCCGTCGTTGTCATAGTCAAACCAGGCGGCGCTTGTTGAGAAACCCGGATCGTTGACACCGGCGCGCGCACTCACATCGGCAAACTTTCCGCCACCAAGATTACGGAAAAGACGATTTGGACCAACACAGGTGACGTAAATATCGTCGTTACCGTCGTTGTCGTAATCGGCGACTGCGACACCAATCCCGTACATCTCGACGCCGAGACCTGCTTGTTGCGTTACATCCGTGAAGGTGCCGTCTTTGTTGTTGTGATAGAGCGCGGGAAATGATTTGCGCTTTTTGTTTTCGGGCCAGTCCATCGAGTTGACGAGCAGGATGTCCTGCCAGCCGTCGTTGTCGTAATCGAGAAACGCACCGCCGGCGCCGATCGTTTCCGGAAGATATTTCTTTCCGAACGCACCGCTGTTGTGTTTGAAACGAATGCCTGCTTCGGCAGTGACGTCAGTGAACTCGATGTTTCCCGATGGGCGTGGTGGTGTCGGACTCGGCGAAGGCGAAGCCGCCGCGACTTGCTCTACGGGCGCGTTCGCGGACGGCGCATTTGGTGCAGCCTGCTTGCAGGAAGCGAGCAACACGCCCAAACACACTAAGAGACAACAAGCAAGATAACGGGTCATATGAATATGAAGTCCAAACTTCACCCACCCGCTACCGCGAGGCGGTACTGACTGTGTCCAAGTTTGGTTCTGAACGCCGCGACTCCAACCAGATCTCAATCAGCATCGCCGTTGGTCCCACAAGGAACAATGCGTAAAGCGGCGCGAACACCACCTGATTGAGCCGCAACAACATCTCGACAAGCGCAACCAAAAACACAACGATGCATTGCCATTTTATCGACTTCACCGTCGTCTTCGGATCCGTCACCATGAAGAACACGAAGAGCTGGTACATCGGTCCTGTGATCGGCGCGATCTCAGCGCGCCATGGATCGCCGGTTATCCAACTACGCAGGAATGCAAACGCAAAAAACGATGCGACGTAAGTAACGCTGATATGAATTCGCTTGGCGCGATAGATGATGATTGAACCGAGGATCCAGATGACCAGTAGAGGCCATTTGAAGTTTCCCCATTGCACACTCAAAGCCGCGACATACTCAGGCGCCAGAAACAGCAACACACAAATACCGAAGTTCGACGGGTTCCAAAGATGACGGCCTTTCACACGCAATACGTACTTCGACATGATCGAGAGCACGCTGCACAACGCATATGGCCAGAACGCCGGCGAACGCAACAGGATGCCGACGCTAATGCCTGATATGTATGCACTTGAGAGATTGAGCCACTTACCGAAAAAGATTCGGCCGAGGACCAGTTCGGTTACGAGTGCACAAACAATCGCGATTGCCGTTCGCTCATAACTCTCGAGAATCCCGTAGAAAAGATGTCCGACGACCAGGATGAAAGTGATAAATAGCGGTGGAATGTAGCGATTATCGAGACGAATCCAGCTTCCCTTGCTCGGAACGTCAAGAGTCGATGCAGCACTAACGGGTCGAATTGTGGATTCGCTCATGCTGATTCTTTGATTTTGTAAACCTGTCCAACCGACGGTTTATCGATGGTTTCTATTTTCCCGGACGGCCAACGAATCTCGGCCTTCTGGATCTGCGGGTTCTTGCCGAGGCCAAAGTGTAAGCGCCGCTGGCTCTGCGAACAAAAGCCGCTGCCTCCCGACACGTGCTGCACCTGCTGCCGCCCGTCCCAAAACAAACGAACCTCAGCTCCGATCGCACTCCGATTACTCACGGCACCCTCGAGATCAAAGTCGATCCACTTGTTCTCCGGCGTCACGTTGTTCTTGTAAATCAGTAACGGTCCTTTTTGATTTGCAACGACTACGTCGAGCACGCCGCGATTCCACAAATCAACCATCACCACCGAACGCCCGTCAAAGACATCGCTCGCTCCCACAGCCTGCGCTACGTCAACAAACTTGCCCGCGCCATCGTTGAGCCAAACTTTTTTCTGTTGATAACCAGACAAGCTGCGACCATCCATCGCCGGCCAATGCGCCGCGTCGGAGATGATCGTCGAGTTGCCGCCCGCGATTTTCGAGAAGTCGTACCAGTAGTTCTGATTGCGATCGGCGGAAACATAACCGTTAACGAGATAAAGATCGAGCGTGCCGTCGTTGTTGATGTCGCCAAACTGCGCCCCAAAACTCCACCCACCGATCTCAACGTCCATCGCACGCGCGAGGTTGTCGTATTTGAGCGAGTCGCCGCTTGTTCCCTCGCGCGGAACCCAGAGATTATTTCCCTGGATCAACACGCCTTCTTCAGAAATATTTGAAACGTAGATCGCGTATCGCCCCTGATTGAGAACGTCGCCCACCGAGGCGTTCATCCCACTCTTCGGTGAAAAGCCGACACCCGTCTGATTTCCAACTTCGCGAAACTGCTTCCCATCGTTGAAGTAGAGCTCAGAGATTCCGTAATCGTTGGCGATGAAAAGATCCTGATGGCCGGTGCCGCGCAGATCCGCAACGGTTGCAGCCAGCGCCCAGCGTCGCGTATCGATTCCGGCTTTCTGACTGACTTCTTCGAATGCTCCGTCGCCGAGATTGTGGAAGAGATACTTGCGCCCGCCATTCTTCGCATACTCAAAACTCTCCGGCATCATCTTCGTGTTCTTTAAGTGCCAGAGATCTACATCTTCCGAGTAATAGCCACCAAGAAAAAGATCCAGTCGTCCATCTCGATCATAGTCAAACCAGACCGCCGTGTTGGCGTTGACCCACGCGGGCAATCCAGCTTTATCA
>DASTVU010000538.1:0-21759 GCA_035758935.1 Pyrinomonadaceae bacterium
CGCCCGCGGTCTTTATAAACGTGTTGCCAGAAGATCGATCCAAACCACGGGCGGCCACGGAGGGCCGCCCCTACAGTTCGGTGAACGGAGCTAAAAACTGTTCGAGTTCGGATTTCGTCGGCAAGGCGGTGCGTGCGCCGAGGGCACTGCACTTGATTGCCGCAACGGCGTTGCCGAGTTTCATACACGTTTCGATATCTTCGCCACTGAGAAATCCGTATAGAAAGCCAGCGTGAAATGCATCGCCGGCGCCGGTTGTATCCCTGCAACCACCGGGAGCCTCGAAACCCGGCGATTCGATAAAAGTTCCGTCGTAATAAACCACAGCGCCTGCCGCGCCAATCGTCATGCCGACGAGGGCACAACCAAAGCGACTCTTCAACTCCACGAGTGCAGCGCGTGGATCTGTAACGCCCGTCACGCGTCGTGGAAACTCCTTCGAGCCGATCATTATGTCGATGAGCGGCAGAAGTTCGGGAAGGCCTTCGTAAACATTGTCGATGTCGGCGGAAACGATCGTGCCGGTCTCACGCGCAGCTTGTGCGACAGCGACACACGCAGGCGGATCGTGAGCGTCAAGGTGCAACACCCTTCCCAACGATCCAAACTCGGCTGGAGCTTCTTCACGCTTGTACGCGAGTCTCTCGTCGCGGTCCCAAACAATCGTTCGCTCGCCGCTACGCGCGTCGATCGTGATGAACGCGATCTGGTTTCGAGCACCTTCAACGATCTCCGCGTAGTCGACGTTTACGTCGTCGTCTTTCAACGTCTGGAAACCGAAAAGCCCCGCCTGATCCGATCCAAAACGGCCGGCGTAAGCGGTTTTCAATCCCAGCCTTCGCAACGCCACCATCGCGCTCGCAGTTTGGCCTCCGGCTGATTGCTTATGATCAATGAGCCGCATCTTTGTATCGAAGGCAGGATATTCGGGCACTACGATCAGGTGATCGACGGCGTTGAGTCCAAAGCCAACGGCGTCAAACGGCTTGTTCGCGGGGGCGGTAAGTGGAAATTGCATTCCTCAGCTAAAATAGCATCAGAACAAAGTGAATATCGAAGAGAAACTCAAGGAAATTCCGACTTCTCCCGGCGTGTATTTACACAAAGACACGGCCGGAAAGGTGATCTATGTCGGAAAAGCTAAGAACCTGCGCAGCCGCGTTCGTTCCTACTTTCGTGCCCGGCCGTTCGACCGGAAAACTGACGCCCTCGTCGGTCAGATCGCAGACCTCGAATTCATCGTTACCGACAACGAAGTTGAAGCATTAATTCTGGAAGCGTCGCTCGTCAAACAGCACAAGCCACGTTACAACATCAAGCTTCAGGATGATAAGTCGTACCCGCACCTGAAACTCACTATCAACGAGCCGTTTCCAAAAGTGGTGATCACACGTCGCATCCAACGTGACGGCGCACTTTACTTTGGTCCATTTCTACCGGCAAGTCTGGCGCGCCGAACGATCGATCTGATCAACCGAACTTTTCAGTTGCGCACGTGCGACATCGAGATTGACGGCAAAGCGCCGCGACCGTGTCTTGAGTATCACATCAAACGATGCCTTGGTCCGTGCGTCAAGGGACTGTGCACGCCGGAACAATATCAGGAAGCAGTGCGCGACGTAAGACTGTTACTCGAAGGACGCAACAAAGAGCTTGCAGACGCACTCGAGTCGCGCATGTTTGAAGCGTCGGATGCAATGCATTACGAGCTCGCCGCAAAGTATAGAGATCTGCGCAAGACCGTCATCAGACTTTCGGAACAACAGAAGATGGCGACCACGTCCGAAAGTGACATAGATATCTTTGGTTACTACCGTGAAGGACAACGGCTCGCGCTCCAACTCTTCACGATGCGCGAAGGAAATATCGTTGGTCGGCGAGAGTTTTTCTGGGAAGACTTGCCTGAAGAGGTTTTCGATCCGGCGGAATTTCTGAGCGACGTGCTCTCCCAGTACTACGCCTCCGATTATGTGCCGCGCGAGATCTACGTGCCGGTTGATTTCACCGATCGCGAGTTGCTCGAGAAAGCTCTCACGAAACGAAAAGGCCGTCGCGTAAAAATCTTTGATCCACAACGCGGCGAGAAGCGCGACATGATCGATCTCGTCGACAAGAATGCCAAGCTCGCTTTTGAACAACGCTTCCGGATTCTCAAACCGGATATGAAGCGTGTGCTTGAGGAGTTACAGGAAACTCTCGAGCTGCCGCACTTTCCCGCGCGAATCGAGTCGTTTGACATCTCGCACATTCAAGGCGCCGAGAATGTTGCCGGTATGGTTGTTTGCGACAACGGCAAGATGAATCGTTCCGAGTATCGCAAGTTCAGAATCAGAAGTGTTGAAGGCGCTAATGACGTTGCGTCGATGCATGAAGTGGTGACGCGACGCTACCGGCGATTGCTCGAAGAAGGAAAGCCGCTGCCCGATCTGATCATGATCGACGGCGGTAAAGCGCAACTGAATGCGGCAGCAAGTGCGATGAGTGAACTAGGCCTCGAAGCGATTCCGATGGTCGGTATCGTCAAGCCGCCGCAACGACACAACGATGTTGCGTACCTGCTAATGAAAGGTCGCGAAGATGAACCGATCTATCTCGACTCACACTCGCTGATACTGCGTCTCTTGCAAATGGTGCGCGATGAAACGCACCGCTTTGCAGTGACTTATCATCGCAAGCGCCGCGAGTTGCGCGACTTTACTAGTGAACTGACGGCGATTCCCGGTGTGGGAGACAAACGCAAGGGAAGACTGCTGCGTCACTTTGGTTCGATTCAACGCATCTCGCGTGCAGGAGTTAACGAATTGACGCCTTTCGTTGGGCGGAAAACTGCGGAAGAGATTGCAGATCACTTCGAAAGACAAAGGCTGTTAGCGACTCAAGCAAAAACAGCCACGGATTTACACGGATGACACGGATCAAACATTGAATAAATAATCCGTGTTTATCCGTGTAAATCCGTGGCCTAAGTTCCCTGATCCTTTACCCCACTGAACTCATACGTCAAATGCAATTTGAGCGAACCATCGAGGATCTCGGCGCGCACATCTTTCGCGCGCGCCTTGACGGCCCCATTGCTCGCTTTAACCGGAATCATCAAAGAGAGCTGTGGCTCGGCCACTAGAATCAGTGGATTTACTTTCTGATTGATCGCGCCCTGCACAAACACAGTCACGAAGTTATTCGCGATCGGATTCACGCCTTCGAGATTCACACCTTCAACATTCACGTAGCCGAAAACGGTCTGCTTCTCCTGATCGAAAGATAACTTGATACTCGTTTGCGCCCAGCCCGTGAACTGCATGCAACTGCCGGCGAGATTGTAGCTCCCCGTAAATGCCAGCGGCGCGTAGATATTGCCGTTGCGAAATTGCACGCCGGTCTTCGTACCACTGCCTTCAGCTAAGAGCGTTATCGTGTTTGTGCAGCCACCCTGCAATGCGGCGTTCTCGACACGCTCGACGCTGCTCCGACTCTGGCCCAACTGAAACGTCGGCGTGCCAAGACCACTGAATGTCGTCGCGAGCACAGCGTCGACGAAACTCTGTTCCAGAGCTACGACCACCGTGCCCGGCGGATTTCCTCCCTGGTTTGGCGCCTGGACTGGCTGTCCGGGCACGGCCTTCGCCGGCGGCGTGCCAAGGAAAAAGACCGTAGCGCCGCCGCCAAGCAAAATTCCCACGAGGAGTATGACAACGTATCTCATCTGTTTACCCTTACTATCTTGGACTCGGACTCGTCGCTGGTGATGCTGTTGGTGACGACGTCGGCGGTGGTGGTGCTGTATTCATGTTCATCAGCAGAGTTCTCAGCACCGCTGCCACTGTATTCGTCACTGCGTTCACCTGCGCTCTAACCTGCGCCTCCGGAACTTTGTTCATGCCCGGCGGTATTTCAAAAAGCGTTGGATCGACAGTCGTCGAGATGTTCTGCATCTCAGCGACAATTGAAGCGCCCTTGACTCCCTGAACATTACCAGTCGCTTCACCAAAAAGTTCCGCGCGAAGCGGCAGTCCGGTGTCTTTGTCGACGTAGATAAAAGATTCGGTTTTGACTTCGCCTGCTGAGGTCTGGGTTTGAGCCGTACGCGCGTAGCGATACTTAAGCGCTGTCCTGCCTTTCTGTAATTCTTCGCCGACGAATTCGATGCCTTTAAGCCTATCGAGGTACGCCACCAGTTGACCCGGCGTCATCAGCTTGTGAAGTTGAAAGCCGGTCGCTTCCGGGGTTAACTCGGCATACTGTTTACGCGCCGGAGCAATTCCATATTGCACGCCGGCTTTCTCGAGATAAACGAGATCCGATCCGTCCGGTAATTTGAAAGCCAGTCGCCTGTCGGCTCCGCTCTTGGCAACTTCCGCAGTCAGAGTTGGGATACCGATTGCCTTGTCGCCACCTTCAGTTTCTGCGCTAAAGACGAGCGTCGCCCGATAACTATCGGGTTCGCGTGCGGCGATGGTTGAAGGAGCGGTGCTGGCATTGATGTTTCCCCCCGTCGCATTGGCGTTTACGTTAACGTTTACATTCGTGTTTAGGTTGGCATTAGCTGATGGACCACGCGCACAACCACTCGCTGCAATAACGATGATTGAAATAGCTAACACAAGCATAATGACCGGCGGTCTGACGTCGGTGTTTTTCATATTGGCAATCTCCGCAGAGTTAGCGCTTACGCGCGTTATTTATCAGGGGGTGTTTAAGGAGGGAAGGCAAACAGGATAACACAAGTATTGACTTTCATTCGACTTTTCGAATAGAAGTCTGGCGCATGAAACACATTCTGGTCCTGCTCCTGCTAGGCTTCGCCCTTTCCCTTTGTAATCTTTCCGAGAGATTCCGTGGAAAGAATTCCAATTCCAATTCATCCGGATCCAGTAGCTCCAGCTCGCGATCAGCGGAGCGGGCTCAGCCCACGGCTGCGCAAACCGCAGCGCTTGCTGGTGGTAAAGAGGCAAAGTGGGAACGTCAAGGGATGTCGTGGACGGTCCCACCCAATTGGACCGAATCAGAGAACGAGTCGAAGTCGTTCATGTGGCGATCGCCAGGTGGTGGTGATGCAGCGAACTTGATCGTCAGCATCTCGCCGATGGATGAAAAATTTCCGGTCGACGCAGCGACTGACGCCGCATACGAGCAGGCCCAGAGCCGGGCCAAGAATGGTGAAGTAGACGAAGTGAAATGGCTGGAGATCGATGGACTCACTGGTGTTCTGTTTCGTGAGGCCAATCCGGAACACCCCGACGGTCATCGCCGTCTCCAATGGCTCGCGTACCGCAAGTATCTGGGACAGGTACAAGGCATCAATCTGATGCTTGCCACACAAGGCAAAGACTTTGAACGTCACAAAGACGCGATGTACGGCATTCTCTACTCGACCAAAGTCACGCACTAAAATCCATCCACAGATTACGCAGATTCTGTGTAACTGTGGATTCATGTGTTGCTCATAAAGTCTCCTAAATCCCGCCCACGGCAGTGGGCGGATCGTTCAAGTCCTTTCTACATAAAAAACTTATTGAGAGATTTTGAATCCCGCCCACTGCCGTGGGCGGGATTCGATCAAAAGGCAGTGTGGCGATTCGCCCCATTCGGCTCAAAATTCTCGAACTAAAACCGCGTCAACGGGTTTTACTGTTGACATACCTTCCCACTATAAGCTAACTGTCTGCGAGTTTTAGTAGATCTACGTCCTTACGATCCTTTCGGATTTCCAGGGCTCCCACGCCACCGGATGAACAAAAACTGGTCGCTCTCCCAAGAGGCTTTCGACGCGCTGCTTGATTGGCTTGACTCTGATCGTGAACAGGCCGGCATCAAGTACGAGCAAATTCGAAGTCGTCTGATCAAGATCTTCACTGGTCGCGGATGCGTTGACCCTGAGGAGCTTGCCGACGAGACCATCAACCGTGTCACCCGCAAGCTCAACGAGATTCAAAACGAATTCACAGGAGATCGTGCGCGTTACTTCTTCGGTGTTGCGAATAAGATCTACCTGGAGCATCTGCGAAGGAAACCGCCGCAGTCTCCTCCGCCACCGTCTGATTCAGCTCGCGCCGAGCTGGAATATCGCTGCCTGGAACGCTGTATCGAGCGGCTGAGCGAAGAAGATCGAGCCTTGTTGCTCAAGGAGTATGGAGCTAAAGGGCGAACTCAGGCGGAACGGCGAAAGGTACTTGCCGATGAGCTTGGGATCTCCTTAAACGCGTTGCGCATAAGGGTTTATCGGATTCGAGTAACCCTGAAAGAATGCATTGAGAAATGCATCCAAGAATCCCTGTAATGAAATAACCGGTCCTTTTCAGTCATTAATAGCAGAAGCGAACCCGTCGCCCGGAGAGAATAATTTGAATCCCGAAATCGAAAGACAAGAGATGCGTGAGTTTCTGTTGGGCACTTTAGATGGGGATCTCAAAACGCAATTTGAAGAACGAATTCTGACAGAGCCGGGAGTTTACGAAGAGCTTCTGATTGTTGAAGAGGAGTTGATAGATCAGTATCTGTCAGGCGACTTATCAGCGCTCGAGCAGCAGCAATTTGAGAGTCACTTCCTGATCACCGCCGAACGGCAAAAGGACCTGCGCTTTGGCAAACAGCTGCGTGAGTACGCCCACTCCCGCATCGACCTCACGGAGCTTGAAGAGTCTCCAATTCCGGTTAACCAATCTTTCTCGCTCCTGCGGACACCAGTTCGCCGTTGGTCGGCGCTGGCAGTTTTGGCCGCCTTCATTGGCTGTGCCGGAATAATCCTCGTTAGAGGACTCGTAAATAAACGAGAAGCATGTGTGATTCAGCAAACCGGTTCTCGTGTAGTAACCGTTACGTTACGGCCAGGTTCTACCGGAACAGAAGGTGCAAACACGCATCGAGTGATCGTGTCGCCCAAAGGGGCCAAGGTCAAACTCGAGTTGGAATTAACCAACCCAACTTTTCGAAACTACAAATCAGAACTGTTCCGCGAGAACAAGTCGCTGCACGTCTCTGACGAATTAACGCTCGAGGCAAAGGGTGAGCAGCATGTTGTTCCGTTTACTGTTACCGGAGAAATGCTCAGCCCGGGAGATTATCAGGTGAAACTAAGTGGCGTTTTGGATTCCGGTGCAGATGAGTTCATCGACAATTATTCTTTCCGTGTTATCGAGTAAGTCCTCACTAACTTCCTCAAAAACTCTCTCTCAAAAAATTTTCGAAATGTTTGCCGATCTAAAGTCATAACAATTGAAGCGTCGCTAAGAAAACACCCCACGCGCGACCTAAATCCCTCACGGCTGCATGCTGTGTGCATGTCCTCATACGAGATGGCGAGCGACTGGAGTCGCTCGCCATGTGATTTTAGGACCAGGATGACCAGAACGCGGAACTGGTCATTGTTTCTTGATGTAGTTTCTGTGAACCCAGCCATCCTTCTGCGAACGATCCTGAGTTTCAAAGAAGATGTTGTTGTTGTCTTCTCGCGTTACCACCTTCACGCGCTTTGTCACTTCTTTTGCCGCAGCACTTGGCTTCTCCGCTTCCGCCAGAAACGTCTCAACCGTCTCACTCGCGATCGGTTTCACTTCGACATCTTTGTTCAACTCGGCAATCGCTTCCACAGCGCTTGCTTTAAGTAACTTGGGCCACAGTTTAAGGAACAGCGCGCGCGACGCGTATACATCCGCGCTATTGACGTGACCGTTGATCGCAAAAACATAACCAATCACATCGCTCTTGCCTCGCACGATTCCTGAAAGCACCTCAATGTACTCCGCAGTCGTCTCTTTTACCTTCGAGCTTTCGACTGACAACTCATAACTGGACGCTGACGCAGAGTCTGCGACGCTCGCACCGACATTGCGGCCCAACTTCTCTTGAGCAACACTTACATTCTTCCAAACCGCCTGTTGCGAAGCTTCCCGTTTCGCAGCCAGTTTCAGCTCCTTTAAGGCAACTGCGTTTTCAGAGCTGCTGAAAGTCGCGGCTTCTTCGTTTCCGCGTTTATTCCAGCGGCCTGACTCGACACAAAATGCGGCTATCGGCATGCGTCCGGATTTCGGCGGGACGATAAAGTCGACCGAGATCATTCGGTCCTGTTCACCGCCGCGGACGATATCACCCGCCTGAACGTAGACGTCCTGGTTGGAAAAATTCTCGATGGCGAGTTTGTTCACGTCCTTAGTTTCATATACTCGTGCCTTCTTTGCTTCGAGAGCTTCCTGGAGAGTGAGAAAGGTCTTGTCGGTGAGGTCTTTCCCATGCACCAGAAACACCGTCAAGTTTTCGTGAATATATGGACCAGAGAGGGTGTAGCTCGATTGCTGCGGCTTGGGGGAATCCTGAGCCGTCGCCACGATGAAAAGAGAGAGAAACGCAATTGCGAATAGGTGTTTTGACTTCATTGTCGTACTCCTGAATAGCGAAATGGACTGTGGGGAGACCACTCGTTGGACCACTATCTTGCGGTTAGAAGAACGCTACTAATGAAGACTTCTTGCGGCTTAAGACGAGACTAAACAACAATCCGTTGCCTCGGAACGTACTGTAGGGGCGGCCCTCCGTGGCCGCCCGTGGTTGGAACATAGCGCCGAAAAACGACGGCCTCGGATTTCGCGAACACGATTCAAACCACGGGCGGCCACGGAGGGCCGCCCCTACAGTACGTTCCGAAATTCTTTAAATTTCAATCGCCGTGAACGGTGGGGGCGTCGGCGTGGGGGACGAAGCACATTCGACAACGCGCTTCGTATTTGTCAGATGCGCCGACTGCGACTCGCTCCTCGGAGTCGAAAGTGCGCTGTGAATAGTTTGCCGGCTGGCCACACTTCATGCAGATGGCGTGAGTCTTGGTGATGTATTCGGCGATCGCCAAAAGTTGCGGCATTGGTTCCCAGGGTTTGCCGGTGTAATCCTGATCGAGCCCGGCAATGATCACGCGCACACCGCGGCGCGCGAGGGTGTTGGCCACGTTAACGAGTTCATTGTCGAAAAACTGTCCTTCATCGATCCCCACGACCTCCGTATCCGGATCGACCTTGGCGAGCACTTCCGCCGCCGACCGGCTGTTGGAGGAGTCGTGACGCATCTCTGAATGCGAAACAATCTGACTCTCCGAGAAGCGCGAATCTATTTCCGGTTTGAACACCTGTACTTTCTGACGCGCAATCTTCGCGCGGCGCAAACGCCTGATCAGTTCTTCTGATTTTCCTGAGAACATTGATCCGGCAATCACTTCCACCCAACCTGCATTCTCGCGCGAGCGCGGTGGTGGTTCCTCATGATTCACTTGTGCGACTAGTTCATCCATCTTGGTCTGATCGTTTATAAAGTCTGGGGTTGTAAAAAGGCGCAAACGCTGCAATTAGCGCCAGCTCAAAACTCATCGAACGCGTCACCAGATCGCGTGATAAAACTCCCCATGCTCCTTGCTTACTGCGGATATCGTGACCGCCGGTTACATCGTCGATCACAGCGCCCAACTCCCGGCGGCCCTCGACCACAGTCTTCACTATCTTTGGAGGTACCGAAATGGACGGTGCAGCACCAAATGCGCTTTGTTCTCCGTCAGTGGCAAATGCCCAACCGCGCAAAAACGTATGCCATTCGCCTTCAATTGATATCGAATGGAAACCGCCTTCGAGCCCGACGTAAATATCGGCTTCCAGCCTTCGACTTCGCAACGAGTCGCGTGCTGCAAGCGCTCGTTCGCGTGCTCCCTGCATCAGTTGCCAATCGGTAAGCGGCATTGCAGGGATGCTGGTTTCCACTCGACGCGCCACCACATTTGCGTTGGCCCAATCAGGGTCAATCGTGGCGATACGTGCGACACTCGCACGCACGGCCATGATTTTTGCTGCGCGATCTGATCCGAGAGCGATTGTCTTTTGGGGCACTACCTATTCAATCTGTCAGATGTGTTAGTCAGGGCAGGACAGGCTATAACAATCACGTAGATGTCGTCAAAAGGTTGTCGTGAAAGAAAAGAAGGGCGGCCACTTCTGACCGCCCACAGTGTGTGCTTCCGCTTATTGTTCCGATAAGTACAGGTCTACCTGTTCCATCAACTCTTCAATGTCCAGGAAACATCCCATCGGGCGATCGGATGTAGTAATCTGAGGCATTCTCGTCTTAAGGACGTCAACAATTTGGGAATGAGTGAGATGCGGGTGAGCCTGTAGAAGAAGAGCCATCGCACCCGCTACTTTGGCGCTTGCGCCTGAAGTACCGCCAAAAGAATTCGTGTATGAGTCGGGTCCGCAATCGCAGCAGGTAACATCGCTTGACAGTTCACCTGGAGCGGAAACAACGATGCGAGATCCCCAGTTGCTGATGCCGCGCCGGATGTCGTCCTGGTTGGCCCGATATTGTGTTGCGCCAACTAAGATGGAACCGCTTTCAGGTATTTGTGCGTTGTTTGGGGCCTTTTTAGCATCTACCCCGCGATTTCCCGCTGCCACACACACCACGCAGCCATCTTCAATGGCCGCCATGATGGGTACACGCAAGGTCGTTGACGCTTCAACGTTGAATCCCCCGTTGGTTGAAGCTTCAATCAAAATTACTTTTCGCTTGCCACCGCTGGGTTCGTCGATCGCTTTTTCAATAGCCTGGGCCCAACACTGATTATTGAGATTCGAACCCGAATCTTGCCCCTGGATGGCCCACAAATCGGCTCCAGACGCAAAGCCCAACATCCCGGCATCGTTATCGCCCGCACCGATCAGTCCCAGTGACGCCGTTCCGTGCCATCTCCTGGGTCCAGACGAAAGATCGTTATTATCCTGTGCGGCGTTGTACTTGAACTTAATTCTGTCTTGAAACTCCTGATGATCGACATTGAATCCCCAGTCGACAGCAGCTACGACTACACCGGTGCCGTTAATCCCACTCTCGACAACAGCGTCAAGATTGGAACGGAACAAGTACCATTGGTTTTGCAGTTGCGCGGTACCAACATTAACTTGTACTCCAAATGATTGTCCGCCAGACACTGCCAGAGGCTCATCTCTTAGACCCGCCTCTACGTCATCGGAGACGCTATCTGCCATGGCCATTTCAGTCGCCCGCAACGGTATGTATGGTATGGGCGGGGAGAGTATTGGTTCCGGTGTCGCACGCACCACTCCACCAACCTCGCTTAACTTTTTGGCAATTGCCGGCACATCCACCTCAGGCCGCAAGTTAAACGTGATGAAGCGTTCGTAGTTCGGCCTGGAAGGAACCTGGCCCGGCTTGAATGAAAAGGTCCATTCGGGTGGCTTGACGAGTAGGTTGCCGACAAGCTTGCGAAGCTTCGTTACATCCAACCAGGACCCGTATTTCTTCGACTCATCTGAGACCGAATCTGTGAACCCGAAGATAGAACCAGGCGACAAACGTTGGTTGAACTCGACGACAATAACTCCGGGTAGCCACCAGCGAGGATCCAACTTGGCCTCCGGATCTTTCGACCCACAACCTTTGCACGGTTGTTGTAAGGTTTTTGTACAAAGCATATTTACCTCCTTAATAATCAAGTTAGTCCCCGAAGGGGCCCTTGAGACCGCCGGCTCCTACTGCGCCACAGGTAGCGGGGTCAGGAGCGGTGTGAGCACCGAGTTTCTTAAAACAGATACTATCTTCCTCATCCGGGTTTTTGAACAGTTTGTAATAACGCTTGAAGTGTTCATTCTGGCATGGATCTGGATCTCCGGGAGCGGCCGCGGGTTCACCGGGAGCGGCCGCGGGATCTGCGGGAGTCGGATGGCTCTCGTGATCGTGCAATGTGCCGTCATGAGATCCGCCGTGTTCTGGCACCTCAGCGGGCTGATTACCAAATTCGTAAATCGTGTTCTCAGCCACCTCAAAAGTGAACACGTCTCGGCCAGTGGCTTCCTCAACAAGGCGGACACTGCCACCCGCAATCACCGGAATATCACACGCCATTACTGTTGCAATAAACCCAAATGGTTCACTGGCACCATTCACTATCTTTTGGAGTTCCTCAGATTTTGCTCTCGTTGAAAAGATCCCGTTACGGATTCTCAGGATAGGAAAAAACTTGTCCGTATCGATCTTATTTTCAATTCTTCCAAAGAGTTCACCGAGGTCTGGGAGCCAACGGAAATCTCTTTCATACTGATGTCGTTCACGATCAATGTCATCTGCTTTACCCTGCGTGTAAGAGCTAACGCCAGCTCCGATCGGATTATCGACCTCGAGGTTCCAAATTCGATGCTCTGGATTGATTTCAAGAAAATCTATCGCCGCCACTACTCCATTCCTGATCGTATTGATTCGAAGAAAGTGAAGTTCATCCTGAACAACACCGATCTCAAAAAAGTTCGGCTCCACAGTTTCTACTTTGTGAATAACCATCAGTCCGCGAAAGCAAAGGGTAAATGTTACTAGTGGCCACATGGGGGATACTCCTTTAGTCATGATTTCGTTTACGCTCCAGTATGTATGAGCCAAACTGAGCGAAACGTTTCTGTTGAGAGGGGAACGTAGAAATGAGGCTTTCGAAACTAATCCACTTCAGAACTCAGCGTAACCGCCGTTCAAACTAAATGCAGCCCAGTAGTAGGGACTTTGGAAACGTTTTTCGGAACCATGAAGCATTGCGCGCTGGGCATTAGTGAGAGCCATCGCGGTATTGCTCTGGCGGCGCTCGCTGTGGAAACGAACCATTAATTTTTCCGTCGCCGCGGAATCAACCGGCCAGAGACTTGCGACCACCAGAGGAACCCCTGCGCCCATAAAGGCACGGGCCAGACTCGCCATTCCTTCACCATCGTAATAACGTTCCGCACCCGTCTGACATGACGAGAGCACCACTAAACGCGTTCGCTCCAGGCCCAGACGGTAGACTTCGTACGCGTGAAGTTGAGATTGAGTTCCACTGGGTGTCAATAACAAACTCGACCTTAGCGGTAGATCGCCATCCAGCACAGAATGCAGTGCAAAATGCACCACATCTGATCTGAGCATTTCATTTTTGACCGCTGTTGCAGTCGCACTGGCCTCCAGCAGGGGAAGAGCGTCCTTGTAGTTTGAAGCAATCTCTAATGCCTCTTGTTTGGCATTCGGAAGGTCGTCGAGGTCTGGAAAGGAGGCGCGATCAAAACGGGGATTTCCCACACTTAATAATCGCTCGTCTTTCACGTGAGCCCTCCGAGTTGCGTTCTTCGAACAATACAAAAACACGCTTGGGCTTTGCGAGGTAGTTATGACGTAGTCTTCAATCAAATATTTCTGAGAGGCCGGTGATATTAACGCAGAAAAAGGAATGTAACTGAGGTTTTTATCAGGGATGATGCAGAGGACCCGCTTACGATCTAAGAGTGCCTCTATGGGCTGAATTAGCGACACATAGAGCTGCTTTGCCAGTGCGCTCTCTTCTTCCTGATCATTCGGTGGCCTGGAAATCACCTTCAGATACCGCTGAATGGTTTCATTCAAATCTCGACGCGACACATTCGACTGTTTCAGCGCAATTTCACTCCTGGAGATCACCCAGATCAGAATCTTGTCTTCTAGCACTGCGTACTGGACGAGTTGCACACCTTCGGGAAGCTTTTCTTTGATTTGTTCCGCCGATTCCGGCTGCGCCACTGACTGAGAAACAATTTCAGGCTCCAGAGCATCTGCAACTGCCTCTGCGTCTTTATTCAGCAGATCGAGCAGTGAACGTCCGCGCGAATACTGTAAATACTGAAACGCTCGTTCCGGATTGTTCAGCCGCGAAACTTCAAAGTCGATTACTGTGTCATATACGTTCTGCTCGGTTTCGAAGAATGAATTTCGATTGTTTTCTTCACTGATTTGCTTCCGGTATTCCTCAATCAGAGGAAGGATCGTCGCGATCTCCTGTTCAGCCCGCGAAACATCGTTTTGTGAGATGTAGCAAAGAAGCACGCCCTTATGCGCTTCGTACAGGCGCGCCGGCAGCTTGATCTGGTTATAGAGCTCTATGGATTGCCCGTAGGAATCAACAGCTTTCTCATAATCAGACATCGCGCGATAAATGTGGCCTTGCTGCAATAGAGAGTAGGCCAGTACATTACGTGCCGACCCTGCCATCTCGACGGCCTTGTTTACATGTTGCAGGGCATCCGCGAAGCGTCCAAGTTTGCCGTAGATCGTGCCGAGAAATGCGTGCTGATAAACGACGCGGTCTTCAATACGGGCTCGCTCCGATATCCGCACCGCCTGTTCCTGGAACTCCGCAGCCGCGTCATAGAAACCAACTGAGGCGAAGGCGTTTGCGCCCATGGAATAATGACGTGAACTTTGAAGTGGATCGAGAGCCAGAGAGGTGACGATCGGTAGGCCGCGCTCAATCTGAGCTAATGACTTCGGATAATTTCCTACGTAACGATAATACTCAACAAGTGAGCTGACGAGATTCAACAACCCCACCGAGTCGCCCGTTTTCTCAGCCAGTTTTACGCCCTCACGCGCCGATGCAATTGCTTTCGAGTGTTGGTTTAAAACGTACTCGAGATTCGACCGCAGGTAGATACACCGAGCATAGAGCCATTGATACTTTCGGCGAACACATTCCTTAATCAGCGGCTTCAAAAGTTTCAGGCTATCGTCGTACTTGCTCTTATTGTAAGTAGAAAAGCTCAGCCAATACTCAGCCAGCATCGCGCCAGCTACATCGCCGGCCTTGTCAAATAAACCTTTAGCCTCGTTGAAAAGCCGCAGGTTTTCATCCGCTCTCGGCCACGCTGCATGGCTTGCCTTCATTAACTCTCGCGCTTCTTTTGCGGCGATGATCTGTTGAGGAGTAGCCGATCGATAATGCTCATATACGTCCGAATAAAAACGATCGTCCGCTTGCGCAATGTACATCGCAGCGAGTTCTGCAAGAGGCTGCGCTTCACTGGCGTGCTGACTGTACCTGTTTCCACGATCGAGATAATCATCCAACAGCCGATCGGCCACTACGTTACCACTTCGATTCTGGCTGTCGCGGACCAGCTTCCACGCAGATTCTCTGTGTCCCGAGTTCCAATCGTTTGTAAACTCGTCAAAAATGTCGTTGGGCGTCTGTGAAGTTTTCTTGCGCGTTTCCTCAAGTGACTTGAGTCGCTCCTTCGCCTCGTTGGACCACTGCGAATTAGGATCTCTTTCGAGATATTGGCGCCAATCCTGTTCGGATTTATCCGGCAAGCCCAGATAGTTGTAAAGCAGCGCCCGATTGAAAAGTGCTTCGAGACGAGAATTGTCGAGTTCGATCGCCTTTGTCAGGTGAGTGAGGCTCTTACCAAATAATGCGACGGCCTTTCCCTGATCGGGATCGCTCAATTGAGTTTTGCCCTTTTCCATGAGGGCAGAGCCGAGATCGCTGTGGATTGTGGCGTCCTGTGGCGATAACAAGAGTGCCGCTTCGAATTGGTCAATGGCTTTGTCAAACTGTCGTTCGGCGAGATAGAACTGTCCGAGATCGTGAAGTGATTTAGCATCCCGATGGTCGTTCACGGCATTCTGAAGTATGTTCGCCGCACGATCGCGTTGTACGTAATCCACTCGTGGCGCACCACGCAGCGATATAGCAGGCGCATAATTCCAGCCAAAGATACGCGCTTCCAATGGTCGCTGATCGCGGTAAGCGGTTTGAAGAGCCAGCACTCCGTCATTAGTTGGAGATTGGCGAGATAATTGGCGCCAGAACAAAAGTGAGACCGTGGCCACGAGAATTAGCGACGCAGCAACGCGGAATTCAGTGGACATCCACCATCTCTTACGAGAGTGGGGCTGCGACTTGTAAGTATTGAGAGCTGAAGCGTATTTCAGCTTGTCACGCCGATGAGAGGATTTTAAGAAGTACTTTTCGACGCGCTCACGTTCTGCGCCCTGAATCTCGCCCGAAACGTACTGGTCGGTCAGCTCGTTGACTGCAATGTCAAATTCCTCAGCATAATCTGCGTCGGTCAATAAACGCAGTTCCACTCGTTCCTCGGCGGGTTCATTTAGTCGCCCGAGTAGATACTCTTGTAGTTCAGTTTTGTCTGTTTGATCTATGACGGCCCCCCGCGGTCAGAACGCGACCTCATACATTATGAGCAGCAACGCGTTTTTCGTTTTCCTCCATCGCCCGAACGCATTTCAGTACACATTTTTCGAGGCCCGTTCGCAGCTGATGGGCGCGACCACGCAAGGCATTGTCGGAAATGCCAAGTTCGTTCGCCATGAGCCGGTGATGCGCGATCTTGTCGTGTCCTTTGTATAGATAATAGTCAAGAATGAGTTCTTTCTTTTCTTTGGATAAGAATTTGAGACACTGAATAAGGCAATTGTACTCGTCGGTTGGATGTTCGAATTCACTCACCACGTCAGGCAGCACGTCCGTGGCAACCTCTTTCCTCCGGTTCGCTTCCAGCACAAGCTTGCGTGCCACCGCGTAAAAATAGCGAGAAGGTTCCCCAACATACCCGGGCCGAATCTCTGGCAAACGATTCATCACCCTGTTTATGGTTTGGTCGGCTAAATCCTCGGCATCACTGAAGCCTTTGGAAACAAAGATTCTTATCAACCCCCCGCGTATGACTTCATACTTTTGTCCTGCTGCTTCGCGGTTTGATTCGTTCAGCCAGGATAGTAAGTATTCGAAGGGTTCTTCTTTAATCGTTAATTTGTCTCCTCGGCTTGGCGACCCTGGGGTGAGTTCCAGTGTAAAGCGGGTGGAACTTATCGCAGAGCGACATCAATAGCAAGAGATTTGGGTGCCGGGAATCCCGTTATCATTAGCAAAGTCGCCAGCATCCTCATCTTGACATTCAATTCTGTGGTTGTTGTAATCCGAGTTAAATAATCGACCATCAACGCGAGCTTTTGGAGGTGCTTTGAGTGACGATCGATGAGTTAGTTTACGATTGGAATACGGTTGAACCGTCTCTCAAGGCGCCCAATCGCCATATCAGCATCGATGACGAAACTTTGCGCGACGGCTTGCAGTCGCCTTCCGTATCGGAACCGGCGGTCGAGCAAAAACTCGAACTGCTTCACTTGATGGAAGCACTTCAAATCGATACTGCGGATATCGGTCTGCCCGGCGCCGGAGGAACACATGCGGCCGGAGTCGAACGCTTAGCGCGCGAGATCGCCGACAAGAAACTCAAGATCAGACCCAACTGCGCAGCGCGAACCCATCGCAACGACATCATCCCGATCGTGGAGATTTCGCAACGCGCCGGTATCCCGATCGAGGCGTGTACTTTCATCGGCTCTTCTTCAGTTCGTTTTTTCGCAGAAGACTGGACGCTGGAAAAGCTGCTGCAAATGACAGAGGAAGCGGTGTCGTTTGCCGTAAGCCAGGGACTGCCGGTCATGTACGTCACTGAAGACACCACTCGCGCCAAACCGGAAACTATACGCGCACTCTACACGACTGCTATTCGCTGTGGAGCGAAAGCAGTTTGCGTTTGCGATACGGTCGGACATTCAACACCTGACGGCGCTCGCACAGTCGTGCGATTTGTGAAGAACATCATCGAAGAACAGGGCGGCAACATCCGGCTCGACTGGCACGGCCATCAGGATCGCGGCCTCGGCGTCATCAATTCACTTGCGGCAATTGAGGGTGGAGCAGATCAGGTTCATGGCTCAGCACTTGGAATCGGCGAGCGCGTCGGCAACACGCCGCTCGATCAATTGCTGGTGAACCTGAAATTGCTTGGCTGGATTGATAACGATCTGTCGCGTCTCGGTGAGTATTGCGAAACTGCCGCGCGTGCGTGCTGTTGGAATGTGCCTGCAAACTATCCGGTGTTTGGCCGCGACGCGTTTCGCACCGCGACCGGTGTTCATGCCGCTGCGGTTATCAAAAGCTACAGGAAAGGCGATCAGCGATTAGCCGACATCGTTTACTCAGGCGTCCCGGCGGGATGGTTTGGGCTGGAACAAGTGATAGAGATTGGTCCGATGAGCGGAAAATCAAACGTCATTTACTGGCTCGAGAAGCGTGGCCTTGAACCCAGCGAGAGTCGCGTGAATCGAATCTACGACCGAGCCAAAGCGGCGAGTGGCGTGCTCGAAGAGAACGAGATCATGAGTTTGTTGTGACCAGTGTTCACCCGCGTAAATCTGTGGCTCAACTCATGTCGTCGCCTCACGTGACGCGTGCACTTAGTTTCTTCGAGACAAATGCAAACGCAATCACAGAGGAACATGTCCGGATCTGCTCGATCCCTGCAACCCCATTTGGCGAACAGCAACGTGCTGATTATTTCAGCCGGAAGTTCAAAGAGCTCGGGTTAACTGAGGTCGAGATCGACGACGAAGGAAACTGTCTTGGGCTGCTCAAAGGTTCTTCACAAACGCCGTTGCTTGTCGTGAGTGCCCATCTCGATACCGTTTTCTCAAAAGACACAGACTTCACCGTTACCAGGCGCGATGAAAAACTGTTCGCGCCGGGAATTGCAGACGATGGCTGTGGTCTAGCGGCTTTGATCGCCCTCGCCCAGGCAATTCAAACAGAGCAAATACCGATTGACGGTTCGATCTTGTTCGTAGGAACAGTCGGTGAAGAAGGCGAAGGTAATCTGCGTGGCGTTCGCTATCTTTTTACGAAAGGCCGTTGGGCGTCGCAGATCGACGCCTTTCTGAGTTTCGATGGACCAGGCCTCGATCGCATTACCAATCGAGCACTCGGATCTCATCGTTACCGAGTTGAGATTACTGGACCAGGTGGACATTCCTGGGGCGACTTCGGTTTACCCAATCCTGTCCACGCAATGGGCCGTGCGATCTCGAGGCTGGCGGGGTTTCCGGCGCCGAAGGAACCACGCACGACATTTAATGTCGGACGTATTGAAGGTGGAACGAGCGTCAACTCTATTCCGAGTCGTGCGAGTATCGAGGTAGATCTCCGCTCCGCCGCCGAGAGAGAGTTGCAGCGGCTGGATGCGTTCTTTCGTCGGGCGATGAGAGAAGCGGTTGATGAAGAAAATGCGACCAGACGAACTGGTGATCCGCCGCTCAACCTCAAAGTTGATCTTATTGGTGAAAGACCAACCGGTGAGACGCGAGCTGATTCACCGCTCGTGGAAGTCGCACTCGAAGCGACGAGAGCGTTGGGCGTCACGCCACGACTCGATCAATCATCGACCGATTCCAATCTTCCTATTTCACTCGGTATACCTGCGATCACACTCGGCGCCGGCGGCAGCTCCGGATCTTCGCATAGTCTTGACGAATGGTATGACCCGCGCGAACGAGATCTGGGATTGAAGCGCGGCCTTCTAGTCATTCTCGGAGTCGTGGGAATCAAACCAAATATTTAGCCACAGATAAACGCGGATGAACGCAGATCAGAAAACAGAAAAACAATTTCTGATCCGCGTTCATCCGCGTTCATCTGTGGCTAAAAATTGTCTAGTTGATCGGAATCGAAACCGTCGCTGATCCGGCTTTGCCCGGTGGGAAGCGTTTCTGGCGTGCGATTCTCAATGCGTTCGCGTCACCGCCTGATGCCTGCGTCACACGACCTGATTCGTCATAGGTAACCGTAACCACAACTCTCTTCGCGCCCGGTTTCACGGTATCAGCTGGTGGTGCAACGGCCGTCGGGTTCTCTGCGTTCTTCGCGGCAGCTTCCCGTGCCTTGCGTTCCTTTTCACGTTGACGTTTCGCTGCGAGCGCCGCTGGATCTTCAGTGGCTGGTTCAGCCTCTGAGCTTGTTGGTGGTGGTGCTGGAGTTTCGGCCTGACTGCTCGCTGGAACCGGCGCCTGGCTCACAGTCTCTGCCGGTGCCGCGGCTGCTTTCTTCTTGCTATACCAACCTGCCGGTACTCCGATCACAGCCACACTCGCGAGGATCGCAACTACGATTGCTCCTACGAAAATTGGCTTACGACTCTTTCCCGATTCCTTTCCAAAATTAAGAAACGCCGGCGGGAACGATCTTTCAGTCTCTGAAGAACTGGCTTCGACGTTGACGTCGGAATGCTTACCCGTGAGTTCATCTGGATCGTGAACATAGTCCGGAGGAAAGGCGACGCCCGGCGCGATGTTCTCATCCAAACGCCTCAATCCTTCGAGCACCACCTGCGTCCATGGCTGATTGATGGTGCGGCTACTGGCTTCCACGTCCGCACTAAATTCAAACTCAGCATTCGGGAGAGTCAGCGCATAGTAAACGGCGTCGATTCCATGCAGCACGCCGATGCGCGCGTCAACAACCGAGCCTGCCTGCAAATAAAAATATCCAGCGCCCTGCGGATACAAAACTTTAAGACGGCCGCTCTTTCGTTGATTACAGAAAAACTCGATCAGTTCGGAAAGTGAAAGGTCGCTGAGGTGTCCAGTTAATGCCATGAGAACAAGTCCCTTCTAGGAGAACAGTAGGTTGGAAAAGAGGGAAGAGGATGGCGCGCCGAAGAATCAGCGCGCCATCGAAGGTAGGTTTACGGAACCAGTGCAAACTTGTAGTTAATCACGCCGGAGACCTTTACAGGTTGACCCGAAAGCTTAGTGGGGGAGAACTTCGCCTTGAGCGCAGCTTGAACCGCCGCTTCGCGCAAAATCGTTGGACCACTAGACGCATTCGCCGCAACCACTTTGCCGGTCTCATCAAGAATCACATCCACTGAAACCACACCCTGAGTTCTCATCCGTTTTGCGGCTTCAGGGTAGGTCGGCGGTGGCAGATTCAATGCAGTGCCGTTAAGCACTCCACCAGAGACAGGCTTGAGAATCGGCTTCGGTCCCGGACTCGGTGGCGGTTCTGAGCCAAGGTCCACCAAAGGAACGGGCTGATTGGTATTGACGGTCTGGATTTTCAGATCAACTGGACCAGACGCGAGCTTATTCGCTGAAGTTGAGGCCGATGGCAGGTCAGGAGAGTTTGGTATTTTCTTGTTGTCGCGCTTGTTGTTCGCAACCGGCTTTGTCTCATTTGCCGGTTTGTTGACAGGAGGTGCAACCACGGGAGTGACGGGTTGGGGGGTGGTTGTGGCAGCAGCTCCGGGCGTGACCATTCGTACCATGTTCTCGTCGAGGTAATACATGATCGAGCGATACGTGATCTCGGTTGGCTCGAAAGTTACTCCGCGAGAATCGACGACCGCTACCGAAGTGGTCATCTTGTTCCAATTGCCGGCGAAGTCGAACTCATACTTGTAGATTTCCTTGCTCAACAGGGTTCCATCCGCGTTGAGCATGGTCATCTCGCTGATATTGCCTTTTTCGTCGTACTTGTAGACTTCTTTACCGGTCAGGGTTGCGCCTGCAATCGGAAAATACTGATTCTCGACCTTGTTGCCCTTGATGTCGTAGGCGACGACTTCAACGAGCGTGTGCTTGCCCTCTGATTGGCGACCATCGGCAGTTAACAGTTTGGCAACTTCAGTTCGCACGCGTCGAACGGGGCCAGTCAAACCGTCACGGGATCTGTCGCTCTCGACCGCTGGACTTACGGCTGGGGCATTTCCGGCTTTTGCCGTCAGGGATGATTGAGCACTTGCCGCGGCGCTCAAAACCATCAGGCAAAGCGTAACTAAGCAGGATCTGTTAAGCATTCTAGACATTGTTTTCTCCATAATTCGCTGAGGCAGGCCAAATTTGGAAAGATTAGTGAGGGCGGGCAGGTCACACTTTACTTCCGTCAGGACGCCCAACGGCCCAACACATACTAACGAAGTTAAACGTAGTTTGTCTATAGGTAAGCCACAAAGAAGCACAAAAGGCACAAAACAGAATGCCTTACTGTGCATTTTGTGCCTTTTTGTGGCTGATTTAGCGGAAAAGTATTTCGGTGCGGCTAGTGGCCAGGAGTTCGTGGGCGGTTCGGTAGACTTCGGCGAC
>DASTVU010000539.1:0-14492 GCA_035758935.1 Pyrinomonadaceae bacterium
TGTCGTTGTTTGTCGCCGATGAAGTGTTTTACGACTTTAGCATTGATCGCTGGGTGCGCAATCGGTTTTCAGTTGGTGGAATCAAGGTCTTCAATAAACACTTCACGCAGGAATTTTATTATCTCCGGCAGAATGATGGTGTGAGCCTGCCCGGAGATCTGAATGTGATCGGAACAACCTTGCGGTTCAGGTTGTAATCCGCGTTTATCCGCGTGAATCCGCGGCTAAAATTGCTTTGCTATTGAATTCCCGTCGGACGGCATTAATGTTCGCGAAGGGCAGGGCATGCCCGTGGGTGCGATTCGTGAGAAGAATAAAGATGCGCCGGTGGTTAGGATCGATCCAGACGCACGTGCCGGTGAAGCCATTGTGACCGAAACTGTCCGAAGGTAGATCGACTCCGCCTGTTGAATCTTTCGTCGCCGCGAGTTGCCATCCGATCGAACGCGCCTCTTCCAATTCAGGCGTCATATTCTCTCGAAACATCCCGCACGTTTCAGGCTTGAGCAACTTGGTTGAGTCACTCAGAAACTGCTGAGCCAACAGAAACGTCTCGCTTGCAGTTGAGAAAAGTCCCGCGTGGCCTGCCGCTCCTCCGAGGAAATACGCATTCCCGTCATGAACTTCACCCCAGATCAGACGTTGTCGTGAATTTGCATAGACGCCCGCATCCATCTGCTTGCACATATCAGCTTCGTAAGCATTACCCGTTTCACACGCAGCAATCCCTGTTTGCAGAGCGACCTCGGGATTGAAGAAAGTCTGTTTCACCTCAAGTGGTTCGAAGATTTCCTTCTTCGCCAAGTCTGCGAGCTGATGTCCGGTCATGCGCTCCAGCAAAATGCCGAGCGCGATGAATCCGAGATCGCTATAGACCACACGTGTGCCGGGTTTGTACTCGAGATCGAGGTTCGCGATCGCGCCCGCCGCTCGTTCCGGTTCGTCTTCAGTCAGAATATAAAGCGGACGCCATGCGGGCAGACCTGACGTATGCGTCAAGAGCTCGCGAACGGTGATCATCTGCTTGTCAGTGCGATCGAATTCCGGCAGGTAGTGTGAAACCGAACTGTCGAGCGTCAGCTCGCCAAGTTCGATTCTGCGCGCACAAAGTAGAGCGGTGATCAGTGGTTTCGTGAGTGAGGCGAGATCGTAGATCGTGTCGAGTTTGTTTGCGACGCGATAAGGTTCGACAACCGAATAACCGAGAGCGTCCGTGTAAAGAATCTCATCGCGCTCGGCAACGAGATAGACCGCGGAGGGAAACTCACCCGCCTGGATGTGTTGCTCCAAAAACGCCGACAGTTGATCGTTCGCCGTTGGCATTGCAACAACAGTCTAGCGAACATTCGCACTAAGTTCACTCACGCCCGGATGCTCCGCGTGCTCGCGGATTCTTTCCAGCGTGCGCAGTGCCAGACCCAGAGCATTTCGGCCCTCCAGTCCGGACACCGCTGGCGGCGTGCCATCGCGCGCCGAATCGAGAAACGAAACTATCTCCGCGCGCAACGGTTCCACATCGACAATATCAAGATGTTTGATGTGTACACCGGGCCACGAGCCACTTGCAGCCGGCGGCGAAAGACTGCTGACCGAAGCGCGTTTGGTTGTGTAGTCGATCGCGATGTAGTCGTGCGGCTGGAAGAAACGCATTTTGCGAATCTTCTCGGTTCCGACACGCGAGGCAGTAATGTTCGCCACCGCTCCGGAAGAAAACTCGAGCCGCGCGTTTGCCGCGTCGACCTTGTTTGTGAGGATTGCAATCCCGACGGCGTGAATGTTCGTGACTTCGACGTCTTCGCCCACCAGCCACTGCACGATATCGAGATCGTGAATCATCAAATCGAGCACGACGTCGATATCGAGCGAGCGCGCGGTAAACTGACCCACGCGATGGATCTCGAAATACACGGGTTTGCGAACGTGTGGCCGCAGGGCGACCATCGCCGGATTGAAGCGTTCGAGATGCCCAACCTGAAGAATTGCGTTGCCGCGTTCCGCAGCTTCGATCATGCGGTCAGCCTCTTCAAGCGTGCGCGAGATGGGTTTTTCGACAAGAACGTGAATGCCTGATTCGAGTAGGCCACATGCAATCTCACAATGTGTCTCTGTGGGCACGGCGATACTCGCGGCATCGATACGGCCAACCAGTTCGCGCCAGTCGGTGGTCCAGTCAGTTTTTCTTTCGTTGCTGATCGAGCGCGCTGTTTCTTCGTTCAAATCGCAAACCGCGACGAATTCCGACAAGCCTTCTCTTGCGAGATCGGCATGAATGCGAGCATGTTGTCTTCCGAGGCTGCCAACGCCGATGACTGCTGTGCGTAACATAATGTGTTAGTCTGAGCCGCTCTAAATCAGAGGTCAGTATTTACAGGATTTACAAGATTTATCAGGATTAACGGAGCCGAATATACTTGCATCCTTCGACGCTTGCCAAGCGAGTCTACCTTTTAATCTTCGCCCTCATCATCGTCTTTTACTTTTATGGACTTGGCAAATTGCCGTTGCTTGGACCCGACGAGCCGCGCTACGCACAAGTGGCGCGCGAGATGTTTCTCAATCGCGATCTGATCACACCAACACTCGGCGGTCACACGTGGTTTGAAAAACCGGCGCTGCTTTACTGGATGATCGTAGCTGCGTTCAAGGTCTTTGGCGTCAGCGAATGGTCGGCACGTCTTGGTCCGGCAATCTGCGGGTTGCTGACGATTGTGGCCGTCTGGTGTGTTGGTCGCGAAGTCGATCGCTCGGACGATTCCCGTGGTTTTGGTTTTTGGAGTCTTTTGACGATTACGACGTGCCTGGGCCTGATCGTGTTCTCACGTGCGGTGAGCTTTGATGTCGTGATCACGATGACCACCACGTGGTCGCTCGCGTTTTTTCTTTTACACGAACTGCCCTCAACAAAAAACAAATCTCTACTTTTGGCGGGCTTTTATGTCTTCGTTGGCTTGTCGCTTTTAGCGAAGGGTCTGGTTGGGATCGTCATTCCGTTTGGCGTGGTCGGTCTGTACTATTTGTTTAGACGCGCGTGGCCTCAGTCTGCAGTGTGGCTGAGTTTGATCTGGGGATTACCGCTGGCGCTGCTTGTGTCGGCAACATGGTATGGACCAGTCATCGCCCGACACGGCTGGACGTTTATCGATGAGTTTTTTGTGCAGCATCACTTCGCACGTTTTGTTTCCAACAAGTATCACCATCCACAGCCGTTCTATTTCTATCCCGCAATTATTTTGATGCTGGCGCTACCGTGGACCGTGCACTTGATCATCGCCCTCGTGAAAGCACGGAAGTGGCAGTGGCGGGGCGGCGATAGTTTGAGCATCGTTCGAGTTTTCTCACTGGCGTGGTTGCTGTTGCCGATCGTTTTCTTTTCATTTTCCGGATCGAAACTGCCGGGGTACATCCTGCCCGTTGTGCCGGCGGCGGCATTGCTGGTTGCTGATCGTTTGACTGTGGTCCAAAAAGCGAGATGGCCGTTGGTGATTGCGGGTGCGACGATAGCGCTAGTCGTAATCGTCTTGAATTTCTTTGCAATGCCTTTCGCGCGGCGTGAATCAGTTAAAGATTTACTCGTACTGGCGGATGCGCGTGGTTATGCAACTGCGCCGGTCATTGCGCAGCGAGGTGATGATCGCTCGGCGGAGTTTTATGCGTACGGCAGGGTTATCTACCGTGCTGATGGCGAGGTGATGACGTTTGATGAGATCTCTGTCGATGCTGCGCGAGCGCTTGGTGGAAAGTTTGTGGTGTTTATCCCGGTGCAGTATGTCGAGAACTACAGAGGCGCGCCGCGGATCGAGATCATCGGAGATAATGGTCACACTGCGGTGCTCGGGTGGCAACCGTGACCATCCACAGATTACACAGATTAAGGAATATATCCGTGTAATCTGGATGGTTTAATTTCCTATCTCAGATTGCGGGCGAAAAATTCAATCACGACCCTGTCGTACGCTTCGCTCTGTTCCCCAGTCGCCGAAGGTAGACTGAACCCACTCAACGGTAGATCCGTTCTCAGTTCCACATTTCCCGGCACGGGAAAGCACTTCTGCAGCGAAGCCGTCATATCGCGCAAGTTGCCCGCATCATTCCCTGAAAGAAGCAGCACACGTTGTTCGCGCATCTCAAGCGCAAAGTCGCACGCGCTCTCATCCGCGTAGCTTCCCATCAGATAAAGCTTCATTCCCTGGAAAGCCAACATCTGGACAAAACTGTTGTCCAAGCCCATGCAATTCGAGACCGCACTTTTCAGCAAGTCTTTCGACGTGCCCGAAACAGAATCAAGCACCAACACCTTTATTTGCGGTTCGGCGCGTGCTGTATTGAGTGCGGTAAAAGCACCAAGCTCGACACCGTAGACTCCAAAACTCTCTCCAACCAGGGTTTTCTGATTCTCCGACTTGAGACTGCGCAGAAAGTTGAATGCAGCCTTCAGATCGTCACCGTCACGACCGCCAAGCGAACTCCACTTGATCGTCGGGTTCTCACCATGCCCGCGCAGGTCGGGCCATAGAATCGTGAAGTTCGTCGTCTCGTTGATTTTGACTCCGAGATTGAAGAGCCATGAGCGGTCGCCGCCGTAACGATGGAGCAGGACGACGGCCGGTGCACCTTCCGCTCCTTTGAGCAACCACCCGCGCGCGCGACGATTGTCGAGCGTGGTCCATGTTTCATCAGTAACCTTGATCGCTCGGCCACTAATCCTTGAAAACGATTCCGGTGTGACGACGTAAGGGCGTTTCGTGGGATGGGAAACGCAGTAGACGATATACGAGGTTGCGCCCACCACAGCCAGCACGATTACCAGTGCTATTGGCAGGAAAGACTTAACGAGTCTTTTACCAAATCGTCTTCGTGGTGGCATTAGCGTGAGTAGCCTCGGGTAGCTTCATAATAGTCTGCCGGCGTATTGATGTTAACAAAAAACTTTTCCGACTGTTCGAGATTCCTCAGATCGTCGAACGGAATCCAGCGAGTCTTGACTGCTTCAAGCAGGTCCAACGGGCGGCGCCGGCCTGCTTCGATAAGCTCTGTGGCCCGTTGACGGCAAGGATCGATACGATAAAGCGCGGCCAGTGGTTGAGGGCGACCATCCGGCTGAATCGGTACCACGGCCTCATGGTCCAACATTTGTGCCGCGAGAGACAAGAAAAGATCTGCAGTGACAAACGGCAGATCACAGGCAGCGACGATGGCCCACTCGCGCTTGCAGGCAGCGAGAGCCGCGTGCAAACCACCAAGAGCACCCCATTGTGGATAGACATCCGCGATGCTCGGCAGCCTCGATTCCTCCGTCTGCCTGCCGACGATAGTTACTGAGTCTGTTACCGTTAGTAGGGTCTCTGAGATTCGTTCGGCGAACGTTTGGCGGTCAATCAGCAACTGAGCTTTGTCGGTTCCCATTCTTCTGGAGGCCCCGCCTGCCAGAATGAAGGCTTCAATATCGTTGATGACCATTGTTTAGAGATTACATAGGTTGCACAGGATCTGCGTAATCTGTGGAAACCTTGACCGCTTTCTTGGCCGAAGATTATAGTCCTAACGATGAACAGATTTACCTTTATTCTCAGCGCAATCCTCGTCGTCCTAATTGCCACGATGGCCGTGGCTCAACCCGCGAGCATCGATGCACCAAGAGCTCCCGAACTATTTCCTCTCGAGGACCTTCGTCCCGGGATGAAAGGAACTGCGAGGACGGTCTTCAGCGGTTCTGGAACTGAAGAGTTTGGTGTCGAGATTCTCGGCATCCTGCCGGGATTTCCTGGTCCACGACAGTCTGCGATTATTGCGAGACTCAGTGGGGCAAACGTTGAGAAGACAGGCGTTTTTGCAGGAATGTCCGGCTCGCCGGTTTACATCGACGGCAAGATAGTCGGCGCCATCGCTTTCAGTTTTCCTTTTTCAAAAGAACCGATTGCCGGTATCACTCCGATCAAGCAGATGGTCGAGCTCTTCAACAAAGGGTCGGAGAACGTCAGACCAAAAGAACCGCGCGTAGTTTCGTTTTCGCAACTCGCGGGCACTGACTGGAAGCCGAATCTGCCAAAGCCGGCGGTGTCGCCCGTGTCGCTTTTAGCTCCGGTTTCCGTCGGTTCGCCACTGCTTCCGCTTATCGGTCAGCAGATGACGCCGATTGCCACGCCGCTTGTATTTAGTGGAATCAGCCAGGAATCCCTTGCGGCATACGCGCCACAGCTCGTCGCGAGTGGACTTTTGCCGGTTTCAGGTGCTGGCGGTTCGGCGGCGATCACGCCGCTTGCTGAAGTTAACGGAAACACTTTTCCTGCGGGAAGTTCGATCAGCGTGCAGCTCGTGCGTGGCGATTATTCACTCGCTGCCGCAGGCACTGTGACGATGCGTGATGGCGATCGCATTTATGCGTTTGGTCATCCTTTCCTGAGCCTTGGAGCTTCGGACATGCCGATGTCTGAGTCTTCGGTCGTCACCGTCATTCCGAACGTGAATAACTCGTTCAAGCTTGCGATACCGGGCCGGATGGTTGGATCGATTTCGCAGGATCGCGCTTCGGGGATTTATGGGTTGCTGCGTCAGGCGCCGAAGATGATTCCGGTGAAGGTGAATTTACACACGAGTCGCGATAAAACTGAGACCTATAATTATGAGCTCGCAAACGATTCGTTCCTGACGCCTTTGCTGCTCAATATCACGCTTTTCAACACGATTACCTCGAGCGAACGTGCATTGGGTGATTCAACGATTAGCGTGAAGGGCGAGATCAAAGTAAAAGGCCAGGAGTCGATCCAGATCGATCGCAGATTCTCGGCGAATAACTCACCGATCATGGCCGCGGGTTCAATCGCAGCGCCGGTTAGCGCGTTGTTAGCCAGTGGTTTTGATGACGTCCAGCTCGACGGAATTACGCTCGATATTTCTTCAACCGAGACGAAGTACGCTGGTACCCTCGAGCGAATTACGCTGGATCGCACGGAAGTTCGACGCGGTGAAAAGGTCGAGGTGCAGGCTTATGTCAGAACTGAGTCCGGCAAGCAGTTTGTGCAACGAATTCCGGTTCAGATTCCGAACGATGCGACCGAGGGTCAGTTGCTTGTGTTTGTTGGTGATGGCGGTGCTTTGCAGGAAGGCTCGCCGGCGAAGGCTTTTGTGCCACAGGATTTGAGCCAGCTCGTTAAAGCCATCAACACGGTGAAGAAGAGCGATCGGCTTTACGTGAAAATTTTTCGCATCACGAATGGCGCAGTGATTGGCACGAGTGAGCTTCCGAGTCTGCCGCCGTCGATGGTGGCAACACTCAATAGTGATCGCACCTCAGGTGGATACACACCTACAGTCCTTTCGCCGCTTTATGAAATGGAATTACCGCCGGCGGAGTTCGTAATCTCCGGACAGCAGCTGATCGCGATCGACGTCGTAAAGTAGAGTTGCCACAGATAAACGCGGATGACACGGATCAGAAAACATGATCCGTGTCATCCGCGTTTATCTGTGGCTTAAACCTAGTTGTCTTTCGCAACTGCGCCTGCGGGGTTTTCCAGAGCATTCGCTCGATCCCTAAATGCTCTCGCCAATTGATCAACTTCTTCCGCTGAATAGTTCGCCGCACGGAACGCGTCTTTGATCTGCTCGTCACTCAACTTCTTCAACAAAGCGCTGAGCCAGCGTGCGTCAGTCACAGTGATGTTCTCGAAGAGCTTCTGATTCTTGCCGCCATAATTGAAGTCAATCACATCGCCTTTCACGGCTTTGATGAAATCGGCTTTGACATAATCAGAAGGCTTGTTGCGACTCCGTGAGAGGAATCCGCCCGTTTTGCCGAATGTGCCGCCAAGATCACTGATGATGTAGCGCAACTCCCCGGTGGTATCGCCTTTATGGGCGAGGATCTCATTGTTGTCGTCTTTCATGTCCCAGTTATTGACCATCACCATGAAGATCTTCAGACCCTTGAACTCTGGCTTATCCATGAAAGGATTGTTTTCCCACATCCAGTTTCCCGTTCGTTTGACATCGTCCGGACGCGCTTCCAGTCGTACGTTATCGTATTCACCTTTGCCTTCGATTTTCAGATGGGGAATGAGGTAAGCGATTTCAGTTTCATAACCTAACGCCCACAACAAGCGGTTCGCAGCCGTGTCAGGCTGAGCTTCCTTGCCAATCTTTGCGATCCATTCTTTGCCTTTGGCATCGCGCACGCGATATTTGGTCGAAAAGCCGCCCGACTTTTGTTCGATAAAGGTTACCTTGCTGATGTCGGGCTTCATCTCTTCGCCGCCCGCGCCGAGGACCAAATTCCGGCTGGAAATGTCGGCGGGCTCACGCCACATGACCGGGGTGCCGGTATAGACTTTTTTCTCGCCTTTATCTTTCTTCTCTTTGTCCTGAGCTGCTGCTGCGAAGGGCAGTGCCAGCATTAAAACCATCAGCCAAAAGGACCAATAAGCGGATTTAGTACGGAACATGGATTGAGTTTCTCCTACCTGTAGGTTTCTGGTACAAGTTGCCGTTAATTTCGTCGGGTGATCTATCATAAAGCAACGCGAATACCCGAGCAAAAAAAGGCCACAGATAAACACGGATGACACAGATCAGAATTGCTGATCCGCGTCATCCGTGTTCATCTGTGGCTAACCTTGGTTTAGGGATTGGGTGGAGTTGCGCCCTGGGGGGTGACCCAGAGCTCGACGAAGAGATTGTCTCTCACTGGACCAACCAGGGTCACGATGCGACTCTTATCGAGACCACGTGAGTGAACTAGATACTCGACGATGCGGTTAGCGTGATGTTGAACTTCACCGCGCTTTCCGGAGCGTCCCGGATAGACGACCACGTAAGCCGTTGACGTCGGATCGTTCTGTAGTGCAATCCCGTAATTATCGAGACGAGCTTTTTCGTCGTTGCGAGAGATGTCTGGAAACTCGTCAAACCTCGTGCTAACCAATTTAGGCAGCGGCACTGCCACGCCGCAGTCGGCTGCGCACTCGAGGTTATACCCCCCAACGGAAAGCGATGCTCTTACAGTTTGACCACCCGCTCCCGCCGTATCGACTCGAATTGTGTCCGTTCCCTGTCCCTGAATAATCGTTCCGGCCGAAACGGTCCAGTTGTAAACCGCATTCGTGTTCGCGGGTACTCCGCCGGCCAAACGTGAACTAAAGGTGATCGGTTGACCGATTTCAACGCTCGACGGACAAATGATCTCGATCGCTGGACAAACTGGTTGCACAGCCACACACGGATTCACGAGTACGTTCACGGATGAAAACGCCTGGCACGAGCCATCACTGCCGACACTCTGAATATCGAGCGACGCTTTGTGGTAACCAGGCTTCAAGCCCGCGAGATTCCACTCGACGACCGGACCTTCGCCGATGATGGTGCCGGCGCTGGTCGTCCAGCGGTACTTAATCGGATAGCCACCGGGTGAAACTGCATTCGCTGTTAGTTTGACGTGCGGCGCGCCGCCGTCCGCGCAGGCGGTGACGATATTTGAGTCGGCCTTAAGGCTCAGTGAAAGCGGGGCATTGACCGCAGAAACAACAGTAGTTTTCTGGGCGAAAACTTGTGGGGCGGATAATGCTACCAGGGCAATTGGCGCCAAATATCCCAATAGTCGGGATTTATTACTTAACATTTGCACTCCTTCGACTTCGTGAATGAAGCTGTTGCCGGGAAGAAACTCCTAATTGACCGTTACTTCCATGGCGTCGCCGGCGCTGGTTTGACTCTGCTACCTAATTTGCGTTAGATACGTTTGCTGCATCCCCAACCTTCGTGCTTTTCAACAGTGGCAGAGCGTCCTATAGGATGAGATCGATTCTCTTAATCTGCGCCGTTTGGGTGATGATTTTCGCCATCGGTTGCAAGCGCAGCGGTCAGCAAAGCACGAATAATAGTGCCGGAAGCCCGCCAGTGTCCAACAGTTTAGCGGAAGATCGCACTCGTGCCCGGGAGCACTTGCAGAAGGGCAAGGAGTTATACCGCGACGATCAGGACGCCGAAGCTGTTTTGGCCTTGCAGGAGGCTGTCCGGCTCGACCCGGACCTCGCTGAAGCTCATTTCCGGCTGGGACTGGGGTACGAGTCGCTCGGAAAGCGCGAAGAGGCCGAAGCGGAATACAAGAAGGCGATTGAGGCTTTCAAGAAGTATTTCGAGAAAAACCGCGACGACGCCGAGGCTCATTACGCTCTCGGACAGACTTATGCGAATCTCGGTCAGTATTCTGAGGCGATACGCGAATATCGGGAGGCGACGAAACTAAAAAACGACGATCCGGATATCTATTACGATCTCGGCGTCGCCTACACGAAGCTGGCTCAATATGACGCTGCTGCGAACGCGTTTTCGAAGTCTTTGGAGATTGACCCGGACTATTATCGGGCCCAGGATGGTTTGGACGAGGCAAAAGAAGGGATCAAGCGTATCCGCGCCGGCAGGAAGCATCAGGAAGATCTATTGAAGAAACAGAAGGCAGAAGAGTTGAAGAAGGCGGGCGAGAGCGCAGCCTCCCCGACTCCGGAGGAGTAATATGGCTACTTACACACCGCCCCCGTATTTCCCGCAGAGTTCCCTGGCGCCGCCGGATAAGGGTCGCTATCGGAAGTTCAAGCTCGTGATGATAGGGCTGGCGTTATTGTTGATATTGTTAATTGGCGCCGCGGGATACGGGATCTGGTACTTGATTAAGTCAATCGCATGACTCACAGGACGCCACGGAACGTTCTGTAGGGGCGGCCCTCCGTGGCCGCCCGTGGTTTTGAATCGTGTTCGCCAAACCTGAAACCGTTGCTTCTTGAATCGCTTTAGCTCAAACCACGGGCGGCCACGGAGGGCCGCCCCTACAGTACGTCCGATGGTGCCTTGCTGTGCTTGACAGGTCTTATTCTGATCCGTATAGTCTCCCGTTTCGGACTAACTGTCTGAATCAAAAGCAACGTCCAGTCGGTTCTGTCGGTGTGGAGGCGTTGCTCGACCATTGGCAATACGGTCGTTGACAATTATTGTGGCGTAAATGGTTTGCGTCCAGCGCTTACCCGCGCGAAGGAAACTTCTCGCCTATAATGCGACGCCACAGAAAAGTTTCGGCTTAAGGGAAGCCACGATCCACACCGCCGCTTAGCGAAATCAGAACATCCCTATAACTAATCTTTAACAGGGCAGCCGCCTGCGCTGACTGCCGGACTGGTTCCGGAAAGAGGCAGGCAAGGGGCCTTTTTGCGCGTCTTACGCGCCCGATTTAAGAGGAAAACAGTGCCGACAATTAATCAGCTTGTTCGCAAAGGCCGCCAGCAGGTGAAATACAAGACGGCCAGTCCTGCGCTCCAGAGTTCTCCGCAAAAGCGCGGTGTCTGCACCCGTGTTTACACGCAAACGCCGAAGAAGCCGAACTCGGCGCTGCGTAAAGTCGCTCGCGTTCGCCTGACCAACGGTATTGAAGTGACGACTTACATCCCGGGCGTCGGTCACAACCTCCAGGAGCACTCGATTGTGCTGATCAGAGGCGGCCGCGTGAAAGATCTCCCGGGTGTCCGCTATCACGTGATTCGCGGCACGCTCGACTCAGTCGGTGTCGCAGACCGTAAGCAGGGACGCTCGAAGTATGGAGCCAAACGGCCGAAGGCAAGTGCCAAGTAACGGTAACGAGAGAAGGATATGCCAAGACGACGAGTAGCCGAACGACGCGATGTACTCCCAGATCCGGTCTATAACAGCCCGCTAGTGACCAAGTTCATCAGTGGCGTGATGTGGGAAGGCAAGAAGAGCGTGGCCGAAAGCATTTTTTACGACGCGATGCGTCAGATCGGCGACAAGACGGGCGAAGAGCCTTTGAAAGTTTTCAAGCGGGCAATCGACAACGTGAAGCCGACAGTTGAAGTGAAGTCGAGACGCGTTGGCGGTTCAACGTATCAGGTGCCGATCGAAGTACACCAGGAAAGGCGCGGTGCCCTGGCAATTCGCTGGATCGTCTCCTACGCCCGCGGCCGCGGTGAAAAGACGATGACAGATCGTTTAGCGGCCGAAATTCTAGACGCGGCAAACAACCGCGGTAACGCAGTGAAGAAGAAGGAAGACACGCACCGCATGGCGGACGCGAACAAAGCCTTCGCGCATTACAAGTGGTAGAGGTGAACTTGGTGCTTTGTACTTTGAACTTTGACAAAGCACAAAGTTCAAAGAACTAAGTTCAAAAGACAATGGCTAAGCACGATTTAAGCAAGTTCAGGAATATCGGCATCATGGCCCACATCGATGCCGGTAAGACCACCACCACGGAACGTATCCTTTATTACACGGGCATCACGCACAAAATTGGCGAGGTGCACGAGGGTACGGCGACCATGGACTGGATGGAGCAGGAGCAGGAGCGCGGTATCACAATTACCAGCGCTGCGACGACCTGTTTCTGGGAAAAAGACGGCGTCGATCATCGCATCAACATCATCGACACTCCGGGTCACGTTGACTTCACGATGGAAGTGGAGCGTTCGTTGCGCGTGCTCGACGGCGCTGTGGCTGTGTTTGATGGCGTCGCCGGCGTTGAGCCGCAATCAGAAACTGTTTGGCGTCAGGCTGATAAGTACGGCGTTCCGCGAATCTGCTTTATCAATAAACTCGATCGCGCCGGCGCGTCATTTGATCGTTCGTTTGAATCGATCATCACGCGTCTTGGTGCAAATCCGGTAGCACTGCAAATCCCGATCGGTCTCGAAGATCAACTCAAAGGCGTTATCGACTTGATAGCGATGAAGGGGTTGCTGTGGAAAGACGAAAGCAAGGGGTCTGAATACGAGGTCGTCGACATCCCTGAAGATTTGAAGGATGCCGCTACTGCTGCGCGCGAGAAGCTAATCGAAGCTGTTGCCAGCATCGACGACGACTTGATGCACAAGTACCTCGAAGGCGAAGAGATTTCAGCAGCTGAGATCCGCAAGGCTCTTCGCGCGGGAACGATTGGTCTGAAACTCGTCCCGGTTGTTACCGGTTCGGCGTTCAAGAACAAGGGTGTGCAGACACTGCTCGACGCAGTGGTTGATTATCTGCCGTCGCCGCTGGACGTACCTCCGGTTGAGGGCATGAATCCAAAGACCGATGCGGTTGAAAGTCGTCCCCCGGAGTCTTCTGCGCCATTCGCCGGTTTGGTCTTCAAGATCATGGCGGACAAGCACCTGGGCCAATTGTCGTTTGTGCGCATTTACAGCGGCACAATCAAGGCCGGATCCTATGCTTACAATCCGGTCAAGGGCAGCAAGGAGCGTGTAGGCCGCTTGATGCGAATGCACGCCAACAAGCGTGAAGACATTGAGGACGCGAGCGCGGGTGAAATTATTGCCATCGGCGGCATGAAGCAGGTCACCACCGGCGACACTGTTTGTGACGAAAACAAGCCGATCATTCTCGAGAAGATGGAGTTTCCGGCTCCTGTTATTCGTGTTGCCGTGGAGCCGAAAACGCGACAGGATCAGGACAAGCTTGGTGTCGCGCTGAATCGTCTTGCCCAGGAAGATCCGTCTTTCAACGTTTCAACAGACCCCGAAACCGGCCAAACCATTATTGCCGGTATGGGTGAGCTGCACCTGGAGATCATCGTCGACCGCATGAAGCGCGAGTTCAGCGTTGAAGCGAATGTCGGCAAACCGCAGGTGGCTTATCGCGAGACGATCACTGAGGCCGCGAAGGGTAAAGAGATCTACAAGAAGCAGACTGGTGGTCGCGGTCAGTTCGGACACGTGGAACTCGAGATAGAGCCGGCTCCAGGCGAGGGCTTTGTCTTTGAGAACAAGATCACGGGCGGCGCAATTCCCAAGGAGTACATCAAGCCTGTCGAGAGCGGTGTTAGAGACGCGATGGAGCGGGGGTTTCTCGCTGGCTACGAGTTGGTGGACATCAGGGTCCGTCTGGTATTCGGTAGTTACCACGAGGTGGATTCAGATGAGCGATCGTTCCACATCGCGGGTTCGCTCGCTTTTCAGGACGCGGTGCGAAAAGCAAAGCCCGTGTTGCTGGAGCCGATCATGCGCATCGAGGTAGTGACGCCTGATGACTACATGGGTGCGGTCAATGGCGATCTTATGCGCCGGCGTGGTCAGATTGAGGGAACGGAGCCTCGACCCGGTGGCGCGCAGGTGATCACTGCGTTCGTGCCACTTTCAGAAATGTTTGGATACACGACCGACTTACGGTCAGCGACACAGGGCCGCGCAACTTCAACCATGCACTTTGAGCGCTACGATCAGGCGCCGAAGAATATTGCTGAAGAGGTCATTGCAAAGGTCCAGGGGGTTGCAAAATAACGCGGTAGGAGTGGCACAGGCTCTCAGGGTCTGTGCCTTTTCTTTTCAAACTTAAATACAGCTGAGTCTGCAAACACGGGGACAAAAAGATGTCGAAGGAAAAATTTGACCGTTCCAAGCCGCACGTGAACATCGGGACGATAGGACACGTGGACCACGGGAAGACGACGTTGACGGCAGCGATCACGAAGGTATTGGCGAAGAATAATCCGAAAGTGCAGTTTG
>DASTVU010000540.1:0-2890 GCA_035758935.1 Pyrinomonadaceae bacterium
TTCAGTTGGCCGTCAGCATTTGCGCAATGTGCTGGTTGTTTGTGAAGTGGCTCTTACGCTGACACTGCTGGTGGGCGCAGGTCTACTGATTCAGAGTTTCCGCAGAGTGTTACAGGTCGATCCGGGTTTTGAGACGCAGAACCTGCTGACGATGCAGGTGTCGGTTAACAATCCGGACGGTAATCAAGTTGTCTCCTTCTTCAAACAGCTGCAAGAGAATGTGCGCAATCTTCCTGGCGTTAAGTCGGTTGCGATCTCGAATGGACTTCCGCTTGGTGTTGTGAATCGTCCCGTCTTTTTTATTCAGGGGCGGCCACTGCCTGAACCCGGTAAGGCACCAGGCGGAATTCGTTACACGGTCAGTCCCGATTATTTTCAGACGATGGGAATTGAACTGGTTAAGGGTCGCACCTTCAATGCACAAGACACCCCATCAACTCCACTCGTCGTCGTTATTGATGAGGCACTCGCACAACACTTTACGAATGAAGATCCGATTGGACAGCGCATGTCTCAAAATCCTTCGGGACCGATTTATGAAATTGTTGGCGTCGTGCGACACGTCGAGCAGGACAATCTCGACGGACAAACGGTGCGGACGCCGCAGTTCTATTTCAATTTCAATCAGATGCCCGCTGACCGTTGGCCTGGTTCTGTGCGGCGGGTCAATTTGTTAACACGCACGGATGTTGAGCCAACCAGTCTCGCCGCGTCGGTGCGTGGTCAGATTGCGGCATTGAATAAAGAGCAGGCCGTCTTCAACGTGCGGACGATGGAACAGATCGTGTCGCAATCTGTGGCGCCGCGACGTTTCTCAATGCTGTTGCTGGCAGTCTTTGCGGTTGTCGCGCTCGCGCTGGCAGTGATCGGGATTTACGGAATGCTGTCTTACGCGGTTGCACAACGCACGCGTGAAATCGGACTGCGCATGACGCTCGGCGCGCAGCGAACAGATGTGATGCGACTCGTGATCGTGCACGGGATGAAGCTCGCCATCGCAGGCGTTGTGCTGGGTCTGATTGCGTCGTTTGCGTTGACTCGGACGATGAAGAACTTGCTGTTCGGTGTTAGTGCGACGGATCCCATGACGTTTGGGTTGATTACTCTGTTACTGGCTGTTGTTGCGTTGCTGGCGTGTTGGATACCGGCGCGAAGGGCTACGAAAGTCGATCCGATCATTGCGCTCAGGTACGAGTGAACACGGATTTATGCGGATTTATTAAACGGATTTCGTTCGGGTGGTTCTTCGTGATCGTCGATTGTGTGCAGCAAGCCGCGAACGATCAGGTTCATCATCGGAATGCGGTGACGAATCCAGACGCGCATCGGATCGGGACGAGCGCCGAGACGCGCTTTGGGTTCGAGTGCCGTGCGGCCGAGAGAGAGTCGTTTGCAGTCGAGCGCAATCGCGTGACCGATAACTGACTGCAGCAGGCGAAAGTAGATCGGCATGTCGGCGTTCGCTTTGCGATCGAATCCGATGTAGTAACCAACCGCTGTTTCACCGTCCTTAACTGTCGTTACAAATCCCAACAATTCGCCATCTTTCTTGAGCACTGTGAATCGCATGTCGTCGCCGAGTCGTTCCGCGAGCGTGGGTAGAAAAGTGACTGGCAGCGTCACGAGTCGCAAACGTGCGTTCTTGTGCGTTTGTAGATAGAGCGCGTGAAGCACTTCGGCGTTGCCTGCAATGTCATCGGTTTTGATCTCTTCGACGACACAGCCCGCGTTTGTCACTTCCTTTTCGATCTGTTTCGACTGTTTGCGATATTTCGAAGTGAGACTCGCGAGATAGTCGTCGTAACTTTTCCACTTCGGCGAGATGTCGAGCACCATGTTCGGTTCCGTTTCGAGCTCTCGATACGAGAAGCTTGAGAGTGCCGTCGCGTGTGGTGCATATTCGTCTGTGATGTCTTTGATCATCACGAACGCCGTGTCTCCAAACAACTTATCGACGCGCCGCAGGCGATAGATCGCTTCCGCCACCGCGGGCCAAAGTGGTTTGTGGTCCACGTTTGGTGCGAACGAGATACCGTGCATGCCCCACGAAAGCAGATTGCCACAGACGAGCATCTTTTCTTCGTGCCGGCTGAGAGGATCGGCCGCCGATGACGACTTGCGCAAACGAGCCATCGACACCGCGACACTTTGCGCAGCGATGGCTGCGACCGGCTCCTTATCGTTAAAGATGAGCGCGTAGCAAGGTCGCAGATTATCGGGTCCGGCGTCTTCAAGCACGCGCAGGTAACGTGGTGAGAAAAACATCGAGTTGTGCGACGTCGCCCTGGCCCAATGATTCTGGTCGAGGTAGTCGATGCTGTCCGCGAGTGCGAAGGCGAAACCGCTTGGCGTATGTCGGGCTCGGTGATGGTCGCGGATGGTTCGTGCTTTTGTTACGAGTTTGTTGAGTGGTTTAATGTTCGGCATCTTGGGGAGATAATCTTACTCTAATCCGTGACATCTGTGGCCAAGATCTTGAAGCAACTCTGCGACTGGCGTCCCCGCGAACACTGGGCTCGCATCACTACGATCGACATGCACACGGGTGGCGAGCCGCTGCGTGTCATCATCGATGGACTGCCGCCGATCGAAGGCCGGACTGTACTTGAGAAGCGACGTTACTTTCGCGAGCACTACGACCATTTGCGCACAGGACTCATGTGGGAGCCGCGCGGTCATGCGGATATGTATGGGGCTGTGATCACTTCGTCGGAAGATGGAGACTTCGATGTCTTCTTTCTGCACAACTAGGGATACAGCACGATGTGCGGGCACGCGATCATCGCTCTCACAAAACTCGTGGTTGAAACGGGACTCGTGACCAAGAATGAAATGGTTTTCAACGTGCCTGCGGGCATGATTCTTGCGCGCGCGACTGTTGTAGATGGCG
>DASTVU010000541.1:0-3372 GCA_035758935.1 Pyrinomonadaceae bacterium
ATGGTCGCTCGATTTGATGGCCAAACACTCTTTGGATTTCTGGTTGACGTCCGAAGATCTTCCCGATCCTGAAAACCGGGTGACAGTAGATCGCGATGGTCAAATCCGTGTCAGCTACAAACTGAACAACGTCGAAGGCCATGACCGTTTGAAGGCGCAGTTGCAAGAAGCAATGAAGCAAACGAACTGCGACGTTCACGGGCACGAGTGTCACCAGGGCTTGTTTGCGAGAAACCTTTACCTGGGCCAGCGTCTCCCGCTTGCGGCAGTGGCGCACCAGAACGGCACCGTGCGTTTCGGCGATGATCCTAAGACGTCCGTACTCGACCGCAATTGCAAAGCACACGAGCTCGACAACCTTTACGTCGTTGATGCGAGTTTCTTTCCATCGAGCGGCGCAGTTAATCCCGCGCTCACGATTATGGCCAATGCTTTGCGCGTCGGCGATCACCTGTTGGAGCGAATGAAATGAACCGGATCAAGCTAACAATTCTCGGGTTACTGCTTACGCTGGGCGTCTTCGTTCAGACGACGATTGCCCGGTACCCGCCGAAGGACGCGCGTGCTCTCGGCAGTACGCGCGTCCCCCTCCTCGTCGCCGATGATCCGGCGGTTGCTCCGCTCGTGGAACAGGTCGGCCCGATCGGCATGACAGTTTCTGATATGGACGCTTCGGTTGAGTTCTATTCGCGAGTCCTGTCGTTTGAGAAAGTTTCCGATGTCGAGGTTACAGGCGAAGATTACGAACGGCTTCAGGGTGTCTTTGGTCTACGAATGCGCGTGGTGCGAATGCGGCTCGGTGATGAGTTTATCGAGTTAACGGAGTATCTGACGCCGAAAGGCCGGCCGGTTCCGGTTGATTCACGCAGCAACGATCGCTGGTTTCAACATATCGCGATCATCACCAGCGACATGGACAAAGCTTACGCACTGTTGCGTCAAAACAAAGTCGAACATGCTTCGACTGGTCCACAGCGTTTACCCGATTGGAACAAGAATGCAGGCGGGATCAAGGCTTTTTACTTTCGCGATCCCGATAAGCACTGGCTCGAGATTTTGCAATTCCCTTCCGGCAAAGGTGATCAGAAGTGGCAGCAGAAAGACAAGCTGTTTCTGGGAATCGATCACACGGCGATCGTGGTTGGTGACACGGAAGCGAGTCTGAAATTTTATCGAGACGCACTTGGTCTGCGCATCGCGGGCACGAGTGAAAACTACGGCACAGAGCAGGAACATCTCAACAACGTCTTCGGCGCAAGGTTACGCATCACGAGTCTTCGAGCTGCCAGCGGGGGGCCTGGCATCGAATTTCTCGAATACCTTGCGCCGCGTGATGGGCGGCCTGCGCCTGCTGATGCGCGCGCGTCGGATCTGTTTCACTGGCAGACGACGCTGATTGTTAACACGGCTGATACGTTTGCAAAGCGACTGTTAACAGAGAACTCACACTTTATATCACCCGGTGTCGTAATATTCAGTGAAAACCGTTTGGGTTTTACAAAAGGACTGCTGGCGCGAGATCCCGACGGCCATGTAATGGCACTAGTTGAAAAATGATAGGCCACAAAGAGGCACAAAATACACAAAATGAAAATCATTTCGGTGAATGTAGGGTTGCCGCGGCTCGTGCTGCGGAACGACGAACCAGTGTCGACCGGCATCTTCAAAGAACCCGTTGCCGGTCGCGTGATGATGCGCACGTTGAATCTCGACGGGGACCGGCAGGCGGACCTGTCTGTACACGGTGGAACACAGAAGGCGGTCTACGTTTATCCGTCTGAGCATTACGACTTCTGGAAACATGAACTGCCAAACATGGATCTACCATGGGGCATGTTTGGCGAAAACCTCACCACCACCGGCTTATTCGAAACCGAAACAAACATCGGCGACAAGTTTCGAGTTGGATCTGCCGAAGTAATGGTCACGCAACCACGCATGCCCTGTTTCAAACTCGGAATTCGTTTCGGACGAGCAGACATCATCAAGCGATTTCTGTTTAGCGAGCGTACGGGCTTTTATCTTTCAGTCTTGCAAGAAGGTGAAGTCGGCGCCGGTGATGAATTCGTGCCTCTAGAGAAAAACGCATCAGGTGTAAGGGTTGTGGATGTCACGCGACTATATAGCAGCGATAAGAAAAACGTCGATTTGCTGCGACGTGCGATCGCGACGGAGGCATTGCCTGAAAGCTGGCGAGAATACCTCCAAAAACATCTCGACAACCTGGACCAATAACCATGACTGCGGAAGAACAACGATTAGAAGAAACGCGCCAACGCACAAAGCACTGGAAGCGTTGGGGACCATATCTCAGCGAACGCGCCTGGGGCACGGTGCGAGAAGACTACAGTGCGTCCGGCTCGGCCTGGGAGTATTTTCCACACGACCACGCGCGCTCGCGTGCTTATCGTTGGAACGAAGACGGCATTGCAGGCATCTCCGATCGTCACCAAAAGATCTGTTTCGCGATTGCACTCTGGAATGGCCGCGATCCGATTTTGAAAGAACGTCTCTTTGGTTTGACGGGCAACGAGGGAAATCATGGCGAAGACGTAAAGGAATATTATTTCTATCTCGATTCAACTCCAACTCACTCGTACATGAAATACCTGTACAAGTATCCGCAAAAAGAATTTCCCTACGGTGAGTTGGTTGGGGAGAACCGTCAGCGCGGAAAGCGCGCGCCGGAGTTTGAGTTGATCGACACGGGGATATTCGATAGCGATCGATACTTCGACGTGGTGGTCGAGTATGCAAAAGCCGGTGTCGAGGACATTCTCGTCCGTGTCACGGTGACGAATCACGGCCCTGAAGAGGCCTCGCTTAACCTGCTGCCGACCATCTGGTTTCGTAACACGTGGTCGTGGAATCAGAACGGGACGGCGAAACCATGGCTGCGACGCGAGAACGACGGCGTCATCGAGCTCAATCACGATGGAGACGGGAAACGCTGGTTATACTGTGATGGCACACCCGAGCTGCTCTTCACGGAAAACGATACGAACACTCAGCGGCTATTCAACTTCACGAACGGGTCGCACTACGTCAAAGACGGGATTAACGAATACATCGTTCACGGCAATCAGCAAGCAGTCAATCCAGAGCACAAAGGTACAAAGGCGTCAGCAAACTATAAGCTCACGATTGCTCCCGGCCAGACGACAGTTGTACGTTTGCGGTTAAGCGACAACAGCGACGACAAACAAAAGGTCTTCGCGGATTTCGAAAAGATCTTCAAAACTCGAATTCACGAAGCCGACGAGTTTTATCAAACAGTCATTCCAAAACACCTTTCCCATGACGCGCGACTCGTCATGCGCCAGGCGTTCGCCGGCATGCTCTGGTCAAAACAGTTCTATCACTACGTAATTG
>DASTVU010000542.1:0-13970 GCA_035758935.1 Pyrinomonadaceae bacterium
CCCGACGGCAAACAGGTGGTTTACGTAATTTACGACGGTGGGCTGCGAAGTCTCTGGCTCAGGCAGGTCGCGACCGGGACTGACGTTAAGTTGACCGAGCCGGAAGATACTAACTACTTCGGCCTGAGCATCTCACCCGACGGCAATTTTCTTTATTACGCCTACGGGGGCCTGAGCGTTCAGAACCGCGAACTGTTCCGGATGCCGCTCCTCGGCGGCAGTCCGAGAAAGGTGGTCGATAACATAAGTAGTCCCGTCGGTTTTTCTCCTGACGGTAAGCAGATCGCTTTCGTGCGCAGCGAGACCCAGCCGGGAGGAAGCGCACTTATAATTGCTAACGCGGACGGCACGGAAGAGCGACAGGTTGCCGCGCGTAAGGGCGGGCCAAACCGTTTCGGCAACCTCTTTTACGGCGGAGTCGCCTGGTCGCCCGACGGGAAGAGGATCGCAACCATCGCGCGCGGTTCCGACTCCGCCGGTAGATTCCAGAACGTGATCGAAGTCCCCATCGAAGGCGGAGCGGAAAGTGTCCTGACTTCGCAGAGGTGGTATCAAATCCATCGGCTGTCATGGCTCGCGGACGGCAGTGGGCTGTTGATGACCGCAGCGGAGACAGCATCGGAGGCTCGCACTCGCCAGATATGGCATCTCTCTTACCCGGGCGGCGAGGCGCGAAAAATTACGAACGACCTTAATGGTTACACGAGCATTAGCCTCAATGCGGACTCCAGTGTTCTGGTGACGATACAGGAGAATCACGCTACCGATATCTGGGTCGCGCCGGACGGCGACGCAGGCCGCGCCAATAAGTTTACCTCCGTCTCCAGCAACATGGACGGGTTTGACAGCGTGAGGTGGACGCCCAACGGCAAAATCGTTTTCAACTCGTTGGCGGGTGGCAGAGACGGAATTTGGACCATGGAAGCGGATGGAAAGAATCGAAAACAATTGACCACGTCCGAGACCGTGGACTATAGCCCCTCGGTCACGACAGATGGTCGCTACGTCATTTTCGTTTCAGAGCGCACGGGCACTCCGGCCGGATGGATAATGGACATTGACGGGAACAATCAAAAAAATCTGAACCTCCCGGGATTCAATCCGCAGGCGGCCGACGGGTGGGTGGTCTACCCGAAAGAACAATCTCTGTGGAAGTCACCGATTGACGGCAGCGAGGCTGTGCGACTCAGTGAAGAACAGCTCATACGGTGCGGCGTCTCACAGGACGGAAAGATGGTCGCCTGTTCGCTGGAAGCGCCCGGCTCGCTCATCAGGCTGGCCGTTCTGCCGATCGATGGCGGTTCGCCCGCGAAGATTTTCGACGCTGAATTTCAGCTCCCCGCACGTATGCGCTGGACGCCCGACGGTCGGGCAGTTACTTATATCGCTCGCGAGCACGGTCTTGCTGACATCTGGAGTCAATCGATAGACGGCGGTGAACCGAAGAGACTGACGAACTTCAAAGCCGATAACATATTCTCCTTCGATTGGTCGCGAGACAACAGACTCGTCATCTCACACGGCACTTCAACATCTGACGTTGTCTTAATGCGGAACGAGCAGTGATAGTCCGGCCGATCAGAAACCATTAACACAATCCCGGGCGACGTCTGGTGGATCGATGCGGTTCTTTTGAAGTTGAGAATTGACTACCTGTAAACTGTCGGTACCTTTGCAAAACCGCCTAAAAACGTGAAAAGCTGAAAGCGCTCCTCACCGATGGTCCAATTCATCCCCCTCGGAACCGTGCGCTCTTGTCGCGGCGTAAATTGCTGATTTGCTTAAGATAGCGTTTAGTTCGCTGGAAGACCGACCGTGTGGTCGGTGGGCAATCCCGTCTGCCGAAACGATAGCGAACCTCTATCGTAATGATTAGAACAATTCATTTCCCGAATCATTCGCTCCTTGGTATGTTCATTGCAAAACCAGAAACATTCACGGAGAGCAAATGATCTTTAGACAATATCTTTATCACGACACAGGCTGCGCAGCGTACCTGTTTGGTTGAGCTGGGAAAGCACGGGCCGCGGTCGTGGACCCACAAGCGAAAGACATCAACACATACGTCGAGTTTGCGAAAACGAAAGGAATGGAAATCACGTATGTGCTTGATACTCATATTCAAGCTGATCACTTGTCCGGAGGACGGCGGTTGGCTCAATTGACCGGCGCCGAGTATTGCTTACATGAATTGGCAGACGTCTCCTTCGACTTCACTGCCGTTACAGATAATCAGGATCTTGATCTCGGCAACGTTGCTATCCGCGTACTGCATACGCCTGGGCACACACCTGAAAGCATCAGTCTGCTCGTGACAGATAAAACAAGAGGACCCGAACCGTGGTTCCTGCTGACTGGAGATACCCTCTTCGTTGGTGCCGTTGGTCGACCGGATCTGCCAGGCAACGCTGAAGAAAGTGCCGCGCTGCTTTACAAGAGTTTGCAGGAGAAGATTCTTACGTTGCCCGACGCGCTTGAAATCTATCCAGGTCATTTCTCAGGTTCAGTGTGCGGTGCCGGCATGAGCGGTAAGGCTTCGTCGACGTTAGCTTTCGAGAAACGATGGAACCCGGCGCTCACACTCGATCGCGCAGCCTTTATCGAAAAGATGACGAGCGGCACGCCTCCAAAACCTGCGGACATTGAGGTCTTGCTTCAGGCCAACCGAACTGGTCGATCGCAGTGAACGCGAGGATTGAAAACCGTCGCGCTCTTTCGCTCGGCCTTACCGAGAACATCGGGCAATTCAGTCTCCTGGTCCTCATCAACGCATTCGTAGGTGGGATGGTCGGACTTGAACGCACTGTTCTTCCGCTCATCGCCGAGCGCGATTTTGGAATTGCTTCGAGAAGCGCAATCCTCTCATTCATCATTAGCTTTGGTGTCGTGAAGGCCTTCAGTAATCTCATTGCTGGACGCTACTCCGACCGCATTGGACGAAAGAAGCTTCTCGTCTTCGGTTGGCTGTTTGGCATACCCGTTCCGTTCCTGATCATCTGGGCTCCCTCGTGGACCGTAATTACTTTCGCCAACGTGCTACTCGGCATCAACCAGGGGCTTTGCTGGTCCACCACCGTGATCATGAAGATTGATCTGGTGGGACCTAAGCGACGGGGCTTCGCCATGGGGCTTAATGAGTTCGCGGGCTACGGCGCAGTCGCACTTGCCGCACTTGCTTCAGGTTATCTGGCAAGTATCTACGGCCTGCGCCCGGTTCCGTTCTACCTCGGGATTGTCTTCGCAGTCCTTGGTTTGTTTCTCTCACTCACACTCGTTCGAGACACGACTGCGCACGCGTCTGAAGAAGCTCGCCTCCATCATGAACCTCAGACTCAGCCGACGTTCAAAGAAGTATTTAGTGAAACGAGTTATCGTAATCCGACTCTCTTTTCCGTGAGCCAGGCGGGACTCGTCAACAACCTGAATGACGGTATGGCTTGGGGATTGTTCCCACTCTTTTTCGCCGCGCATGGCTTGGGTGTAGAGAGTATCGCCGTTCTTGTAGCGACCTATCCTGCTGTTTGGAGCATGCTGCAGGTTGCGACCGGCGCGCTTTCGGATCGCTGCGGTCGCAAGTCGATGATCGTCATCGGAATGTGGATGCAAGCCGCTGGCATCCTACTAGTGGCGGCGACTCCGGCGCTTGCAACTTCGCGAGCCGGAAGTTTCTTCTTGTGGATTATCGGAAGTGTGCTCCTGGGAATCGGGACAGCGCTTGTCTATCCCACGCTGCTGGCTGCCATCGGCGACGTGGTCCACCCTGCGTGGCGAGCGTCAGCCGTGGGTGTGTATCGCCTCTGGCGCGATCTCGGGTATGCAGTCGGTGCGTTATTGTCCGGCGTGGTGGCTGATTTGTTCGGTCTAACTTGGGCGATCGTTGTCGTCGCCATTCTTACATTTGTCTCTGGAGTGTTAGCCGCACTGAGGATGAAAGAAACAAAACGAGCTAATTAACCGTTTGCATCGAGAACCTCAAGAAAAGGAGAAGATCATGTCGCGATCAAGAACTCTCGTTTTCGGATGCATCTTATGTATTCTTACGATTTGTTATGGCTCTCCCACACCAACCCAAGCGCAGGTGAACCAGCCTGATGCAGTGCAAAGCAATTACGAGAAGACACTACAGCAATTGCTTGCGGAAGTTCGCGAACTACGTCTGGCAGTGCAGCGGGCGACCTTCAGTCATACGCGCTTCCAAGTGATAATTGAACGACTGCGGCTCCAGCAGAGCTCTATCGATGGCGTCAGCCGCCAAATGGACATGGTTCGTGCTCAACTCGCAGACCTGCGAAACGCGAAGCCTCAAATGGAGCAACAGATCAAAGAAACCGAGGAACTACTAGAACGAACAACGGATCCCAATGGACGGCTTGATATGGAATCCCGCATCAAGTCAATGAAAGCGACGCTCGCACGGTTCGCGCCCGAAGAGGATCGATTGCGCCACCGTCAGACCACTCTTGAGAGTGAGTTGCAGACTTTACAGGCGAAACTGAATGAGCTAAACAGTCAGCTCGATACTTTATTTAATGAAATGAAAGCGCCTTGAGTGGACGTGCTCAATAACTCAAAGCGTATACGGTGCCTTCCTGAACGCCTGCGAATAAAGTATCGCCCGCGTCTCCGACACTTCGTATGCATCCCTTTAAATTCACTTTCCACTTCGGGGCGCCATCTGAAACTTGAAACGCCGCCAACTCACCTCGACAGTTTCCTGCAATAACAAGTCCCCGCGCGACATGAGGACGTTCCGAAGCCCAGTCCGGAGTGGACCTTTGTGTCCAGCGTACTTTGGCAAGATCAGGAGTTAACGCAACGATAAAGCCCGCCCGCTCTGCCTTATTCTCAAGAAAAAAGAATAATGAGTCACCCGTCAACGTCGGTCTTCCTACCGGTTGAGCCTCTACTTGTATCTCGGCCTCACTTTCGCCTGTTTGGGAATTGAGGCGATAGATGCGGTTGTCGCTCGTACCTACAAATAATGATTTATCTCTGATAGCCAACGACGTAGAAGGTGCAACCGTCAGTTTACGTTTCCACACCGGTCGACCGGATGCTGCATCAAGAGAGTAAATCACGCCATCGACTCCTGTGATGTAAACCCGTTTTTCATCAGTGACCGGCGATCTGGCAAGATGGCATTCCGGATTAGGTATACCGGTGGAGAAAGTCCACACGGGCTCTCCAGTCTGTAGCTTTGCCGCAGACCAACGGTCCTGAAAACTACCGAAATAGATATTCAAGCCGACCTGGACGATGTCAGTAGGCACGCTGGTAGACTTGTACTTCCACTTCACGGCCCCTGTGCGCCGGTTGAATGCATAAACATGTCCGACGCCATCCGGCTCACAGCTTCGATCGGTTCCGATCAGGATCAACTCACCGGTGATCAGCGGGTTTCCATGGAAGCTGACCTGTTTCCCGTCTTTGGTGATGTCATAACTCCACTGCAACTGGCCCGTGGTTTTATTAAGTGCATAGAACACCCCGGCACAGGAACCAACGAAGACCGAATCACCTGCGACCGCAGGAACGGAGAACACTCAACCGCCAGTCTCGAATTTCCATATTTCTCGCGGTGAAGGAGCAGGAGTTTGAACTTGTGTCTCCGTTTGCGCGCAGTTCGACGCGGCCAGCGTCAGCAGAATGGAGATCGAAACGTAAACAAGAATTCGATAGCTCATGCTCATCAGCTCCGTTTTGTCCCGCTCACGATAATCATCTGGGCGGGGAATCTCATATGTCCGCCGGGAAAGAACTCTCTCACTGCATACTGCACTTCGTTAGCAATTCGCTCCTTCTCAGCGCTGGAGAGGTTTCTTAGCTTCTCGCGCAAGACTTCCGAGACCTCCGCACGAAAAGTCCAAAAGTCTTCGGGTGAGATCGGCGCCGCAATATCGAATTTAACGACGCACTCGTTGACGTCGATCGCGCCCGCGTGTTCCAGAATTGCCGCGAGCTTACCTGGTTCCGCGAAACGAAACGCGTCGGGTGCATCAGGATCGATCGGCGATGACTCAACGTGGCGAGAGACAACTTGAGTGACGAGGTAAGAGTATGGGTTGAGCTCACTTCTGTGCCATACAGCAAGCGCAATGCGGCCACCCGGTTTCGTTACGCGCAACATCTCTCGGAGTCCCGCGAGTGGATCGGGGAAAAACATTACGCCCAACCGGCTAACTGCCACGTCAAACAAATCGTTCCTAAACGGCAACGAATCAGCCGTGCATGGCCGAAACTGCACGTTTTCCAAGCCACAGCTGAGTGCCTCCTGTTCCGCTGATGCAAGCATTTCCACGATCGGGTCAGTACACATCACGAACCCCAACGGTCCAACGGCCTGCGCGATAGTGAGTGAAGGTTCCCCTGCACCGCCGGCAACGTCGAGGACGGATTGGCCTTGAACGATATGAGCTTGCTTGATGAGCGCACGCGTCAATGGCGCGAACATCGTGCGAATCGTGTTGTGATGTTTGGTCCAATAAGTAGCAGTCGCTTGCCACTCCTGTAAAGTATCGTTAACTAAAACTTGACTCATTGCTATAACTCCATTCACTTCTTACGCCGATACCGATTCTCGCTATAAACCTCGAATTCCTTGCCGGGTCCGGCCAGCTCGAATATCTCGATGAACTCATCGGCGTTAGTTAGTTTGTAGGTTTCACGCGCTCGCCATCCGGCGGGTATGTTTTCAATGCTCTCCGACGTAAACACGATCGTCTTACCGTCATTGCTGGTCGTTACGAACTGATTCACAAATCCTTCAACGTGGAATTGGCGTAGGATGAATTGTTTGCGACCGCGATCGAAGCTGATCATTCCCCAGTCTTCGTGAATCTCACCTTTTGGATTCTTTGGCTGCGATTCGTATTCACTGCGATTTCGGACCTCGAGAAATTTGTTGTTGAGTACAAAACGATATTCTCGCCTCGTCTTCGAAACACCAGGCTTTCCGTCGCCCGTTCCTTCCCACTGGCCAACGAAGTATCGTAATGGTTCCCACACATCCTGGGCCGGTTTAGTCTGGCCAGTCATCAAGCCAGGAAGCAGGCACAGCGTTAAAACGGCACACACAACGAGTTTCATCATGGACCATCGCTCCTTTGGTTCGTCATATTAGGACACAAAGCAAACATTATCGAAATGAATTGTTTCAATCATTACTATAGTCTTCTACAATGCACTGTAAATGGAAGTTCGGGATCTGCAAGTCTTCATAAGTGTTGCCAAACACTTGAACTACACACGCGCTGGCGAAGAAGTACATCTTAGCCAGCCGAGCGTTTCAGTACGTATCAAGCAGCTCGAGGGTCAACTGGGCGTCAAACTCTTTGAGCAACTCGGCAAGAAGGTGGCACTCACCGAGGCTGGGCAGCTGCTCGTGCCCTACGCTAATCGCGTAATAAGGGCGGTAGAAGATGCAAGACATGTCATTGAAGAGTTACAGGGACTGGATCGCGGATCGTTGCGAATCGGCGCCAGCACAACCCCAGGCATGTACATCATTCCGAGGACCATAGCGCGTTTCAAGGAGTTCCATCCGCATGTAGATGTGCATCTCGGGATTAGAGACACGCGCGAAATTGAAGTTGGGGTAATCAGAAACGAATTCGATTTCGGTTTTGTCGGTGGCCATTTGGCAGGCGACGAGGTTGACGTGCTGCCCTGGCTCACGGATGAGTTACTGCTGATCGTTCCGCCCAGACACAGATTGGCGAGCAAAAAGATTGTGAAACGAGACGAGCTGGTGAATGAGAGGTTTATCGGACGAGAGTCGGGATCGGCGACACGCGCAACTGTTGCCGATCGTCTGAAGGAGTGGGAAATACAATTGGAAACCGTAATGGAGATGGAGAATCCTGAATCTGTGAAGAAGGCAGTTCAAAGCGGCCTTGGCATCGCCTTCATTTCCAAGTTCGCGGTAGAGACTGAATTGAAAGCAAAGGCACTGGCAGCGGTGAGAATTCCGAAACTGGCGATCAGTCGCGAACTGAAGATCGTCTATCGGAAAGACAAGCACCTTAGCCGCGCCGCTCGCGCGTTTATTGAAATCGCAAATAAGGAGCGCTGACACCGCGCAGAAGAGCACGCAATCGACCTATCATTGGAGTTGTCTATCGTAATCATCGGAAGAATTCATTTCATAGGTTTAATTTCTGAATGTTACGATCCGTTTCCTACGCGTCTGCCAACATAGAGCTTTCTTTTATTGACTTCTCTCCGGGCTGCCACGAAATGACCCCCCAAGGTCAGCCCTAGCCCATCTCTGACTCGATTGCGGTTTCCAACCAACTACACGAGACCTTAGGGCTTATCGATGACTCTCGATGTACTTGTGCGCGAATTCGCTTAGGACTGTATGATCACCCAGACCAACCTTTGCCGCTTCTTTCTCTGCATCTGCGATTTTCCAGCCGTCACGCAAAACACGTCTGATCATCCAAAAGGCAGCGACGCGCGCCGCGGATCGGCAGTGAATGAACGCCGGCCGATTCTCCTGATCGTCAGTGATCTTCAAGAATTCTGTAGCCTGCTCGTCTTTCGGCTCTGTGGGCGACACTGCAATATTGAAATATCGTAACCCGAGAGCTTTTGCCTTTGCCTCCTCTTCGGCGGCGGCATATTCGGTGGGTTGACGGAGATTGATTATCGCTTTCACGCCGTCAGCTTTTAGTTTTTCCAGGTGCTGTAAGCTCGGCTGTCCACCGGTGCAGAATTCCTTATTTACACGGAGGAAGTTCTTGATCGAATCCTCCTGGGCCGTAACGGAGGAGACTGATAGCAAAATGGCGCCGACTAAATAGAGAATCTTCATGTGCCGATCCTACGACACCTGAAGAAAACACTCAACGGGGAGTTGGTCGGCTAAAAACCAGGAACGAATGCCAACAGGTCCTTGCGGTCTTGACCCCCCGCGTTCTTTTACCGCCACAAAGCATGAATCTCCGTTCTATAAAGGCTTGCTTGAACAGACCGCTAAGGCCGGATTCACCCTGAACGAAGTATCAGCCGACAAGGGTTACATCAGTCAGAAAAACCTACAGGCAACGGTAGACATGGGCGCGGGTCCATTCATTCCTTTTCGCTCAAATGTGCAACCGGATCGGGAGACGGACCTTTGGTCACGGATGTTCTTCTATCACAACTTCAGGCGGGCCGAGTTTCTGAATCACTATCACAAGCGGAGCAACGTAGAAACGACGTTCAGCATGATCAAATCGAAGTTTGGCGAGCGACTGAGAAGTAAGACAGCGACCGCGCAAGTCAATGAAGCGCTCTGCAAAGTTCTCTGTCACAACTTGTGCGTAGTGATTCAATCAATGTATGAACTGAACATCACGCCGGAGTTTATGAGTGAGGCGGCATAGAAGGGAGTAAATTGTGAAGATTGAAAGATACAAATCTCAGACACTCTCGCTCGTTAAGTCACTCCCCGAAACATCAGATGCTGAGTGGCTAGTTGCGGTATATCTCTCGTTAGGTACTGCTGAAAAACTGGGATACAAAAAAGACATTCACGCACGAAAACCTAGAAGGGATCGGGATGCTATCAATGCCGATCTTCTGTCCACGAACTCTTTTGACAGGCAGGAGCCTTCCGCCGAAAAAACCGCGTGGTTGGCAGGACACTTCTTCAATAACGCGCTCTTTCGAATAGTGGCTCTAGCGGAAATAACTCTTAATGAACTCTTTGAGAGAGAGTTTCAGATGGAACCCCCGCGACAAATCTATGACTGGCTAGCCAAGTGGTATACACAAAAGCACGGCAAGAAACTTGATTGGATTAAGAAGTCGAGAGAGAGAGTAAATCGATTCAAACATCGAAAGCGAGCACGACAAGAGACCAAGCCTCTGGAAGAATACGAGCACGGTCTAAAGGCATTTGAGGAGCTACTTACCCTAATGTCCATTTCTGTTAAGCCGTGATCGAGTTTAAGCGAACAGAGACAGTTTTTGTGCAAGACCTTTACTTTTTGTGCACACGCGCCTTTCTCTGTGCAACCTCGGTGGTCTCTGTGTCTCTGTGGTTGATGAATTCCGAGTAAGAACACACCACAGAGACACAGAGACCACAGAGGTTGCACAGAGAAACCCCAGCAGAACGACTTTTTGTAAAGCCCCTGTTCGAAAGTGGGATTATTAGTCCCGCAAGCGAAACTCTCCGATTCGGTTCGTCATCAGAAACCTTCGTCAAATCCTCAGAACACAAGCCAAAAGCTTTTGGCACAGCCTTTGAACGTGCATGGACCCAATCCGTGTTTGATTTCTCGGACGAGGCTCTTTGGACCCTAAACGGTAACGTCGAAATCAAATCGCCATGCACGATCTAATCTACTGCTTCCGTATGCTGCGTAAGCGGCCCTCCTTTACGATCGTCGCCGTGTTGACTCTTGCGCTTGCCATCGGCGCAAGCACGGCGCTCTTCAGTATCGTCAATATCGTGGTGCTGAATCCGTTCCCCTATAAAGATCCGTCACGACTGTTCTTTGTGCGCCAGAGTTTGCCGAAGCTCGGCGTTCAGCAGCAGACTCGATCTTCCGGTCCGGAGTTTGTCGACTTCACTAATAGCGGGATCTTCGAACGTGTCGCTGCGGTCGAAACGGTTAGTCGCAATCTCACCGGCAGCAACGAGCCCGAACGAGTCGCAGCCGCGAAAGTCTCAACTGAGTTCTTCAACATCCTCGGCGTCGAGCCGTTGCTCGGCCGTACCATCGCGCCCAATGAACAAGGTCCAAACGGAGAGCGCGTGTTAGTGATCAGTCACGGACTCTGGCAACGACGGTTCGGCGGTGATAAAGCGGTGTTGGGCCAGAAAGTATCGCTCGACGATGAGCCTTTCACGATCATCGGTGTGATGCCGGCGCAATTCAGATTTGAAGAATCACAAGCGTGGTTTCCGTTTCCGTTTGATTTTAGCCAGCGCCCGCGCGACGGCCGTGCTTTTCTGATCATGGCTCGCACTAGCCCCAACACGACCGAGCAACAGGTAAATGCAGCACTCGCTAACCTGGCCCGACAAAACGAACAGGATTTTGGCGGCACAAACCAGGAATACGCCGGTCGAGGAATCTATTTGCAGTCGCTGGGCCAGTTTTATTTCGGCACGGTGCGCAGAGCTCTTTATATTCTGTTGGGCGCCGTCGGGCTTGTGCTGCTGATCGCGTGCGCAAACATCGCAAACTTACTACTCGCCAGATCGATGAGTCGCTCGCACGAAATCGCGATTCGAAATGCGATGGGAGCGAGCCGCGCGCGCATCATCCGCCAGATGCTCATCGAAAGTGCTGTTCTGGGTTTACTAGGTGGTGGGCTCGGCCTGCTGATCGCTTCGTGGGGAACAAAACTTCTTTTCAAACTGATACCCACCGGCATACTTCCCACTGGCGTCGAGATAACGATGAACGTGCAGCTACTCCTCTTCACGTTGGCCGTTTCGCTCGTAACCGCATTCATCTTCGGCCTATGGCCCGCGATTCAGGGATCCCGAACACAGACGCGCGAGGCCCTGCAAGCATCGCGTCAACGATCAACTGCCAGTGGTGGTGCTCGCCGCGCGCAAAATGTGCTGGTAGTTGCGGAAGTAGGGTTGTCGCTGGTGCTGCTGGTGATGGCGGGTTTGATGATCCGGAGTTTCGCGAAGCTGACGAACATCGATCCGGGCATGGGCACGTCAAACGTCCTGTCTATGCGGATCAATCGATCGCCGGCGAAGTCAGGAGACGGCGCACAGAACGCGATCTTTTTTCAACAGGTGATCGATCGAGTTAAGACCTTGCCGGGAATTGAGGCGGTGGGAGTTATGTCACACCCGCCTTTTGGATCCACGGAAGAGTTGCCGATCACAGTCGAAAATGTCGCGAATGCCGGTGCACAAACGCAAGCCATCGACACGCGCACCGTCAGTGCCGACTACTTCAACACGCTCCAGATCCCGTTAGCCGGAGGGCAATTCTTCTCGATTGACGATGGTCCACAAGCTACGCCGGTCGTGATTGTGAATCAGGCGATGGTCAAACGCTACTGGTCCAATCAGGATCCGCTCGGGAAGAGAATCAAGCTCGGCAACGCCGATTCGAAAAGCCCATGGTTTTCCGTTAAGGGAGTTGTCAAAGACTCTGCTCAGCTAACGCTCGACCGGGAAACCAGACCCGAAGTCTATTTTGCCCTCGGGCAGTTGGCCTGGCGCTATCGCCGTATGAATGTCGCGGTACGCACGAGTGTCGATCCGAAGAGTACATTGCCTGCAATTCAGGCGGCGATTCGCGAGGTGGACAAGGACCAGCCGGTATATCAGGTTCAAACAATCGATGAAATGATTGGCGACACCGTTGGCACTCGTCGTTTTGCGTTGACGATTTTGATTATGTTTGCGGTGCTTGCACTCGTATTGGCGGTGTCAGGAATTTACGGTGTGATTTCGTATTCCGTTGCTCAACGGACTCAGGAAATTGGTATCAGAATGGCGCTGGGCGCGCGCGCGACAGACGTTCTGCGACTCGTGTTGGTCCAATTCATGCGACTGACAGCCGTAGGCGTCGTGCTCGGACTCGTAGCAGCGTATGCGTTGACGCGCTTGATGACGAGTTTGTTGTTTGGCGTAACAGCAACCGACATCACGACCTTTGTCCTCGTTCCCATCAGCCTTTCGCTGGTCGCGTTAGTGGCGTGTCTGATTCCTGCGAGACGAGCAACGCGCGTGGATCCGCTGGTGGCGCTGAGATACGAATAGCTCTGTTGTTACCATTTAAGTCTTGATCCTGAACGAGGCTTCGCCTCAAAAGTCATTGTTGCTCGAGGTCAGTACCGTAACGCGGTAGCGTCGGGTCGACGTTGTACATCCGTAACCGAAGAATATTTTGCATTTCCAAGACTCACCCGACGCTACCGCGTTACGGTACTGACCTCGTCCAAGCAGCGATCCTGACTTTTGAGGCAAAGCCCCTGAACAAGAGAAACCACAGACTAAAGTCTGTGCCACGAGTTATGGACACACTAATCAAGGATCTCAGATACGGCATGAGAGGTCTGGTAAAGCAGCCCGGCTTTACGGCCGTGGCGGTGCTTTCCATTGCTCTCGGAATCGGCGTTAACATTACTATCTTCAGTTTCGTTAACGCCGCGCTATTCCGACCACTTCCCTTTTCCGAACCTGATCGGCTGGCCCGCGTCTGGGATAGCAATGCGGTTTCGTATCCTGACTATATCGCTTATCGAGATGGAACCACCGCGTTCTCAGGCCTGGCGGCTTATGCACAGCGCCCGCTGAGCCTGACAGTCAATGGCCAATCCAACCGCGTTTGGAGCGAGTTTGTAAGCGGCAATTATTTTGATGTCTTAAAGGCCAATCCAGCCCTGGGACGCTCGTTCCTCGGCGAAGAAGATCGTCTCGGAGCAAATCCCGTTGTCGTAATCAGCAATTCGCTCTGGCGCGGGAGTTTCAATTCGGACCCGAGCGTCATTGGGAAAAGCCTTAGCCTTAATCAGCGGCCGTACACAGTTATCGGAGTAATGCCCGAAAAGTTTGTGGGGGCAACGGTCATCTCGGTACCCGACCTCTGGATTCCGCTGGCGATGGAGCCCCTCGCCAATCCCGGTTCGCGCACCCTCACTTCACCTGATGATGGTTGGTTGATGATGTTGGGACGACTGCGGCCGGACGCCAACATTGGTGCAGCACAGGTTGAAGTCGAGACGATTGCCGCTCGACTTCACCAGGCAAGGCGCGAACGCAACTCCGGCCCAGAGTCACCCGGCGGTAGGACCGTAGCGGTATTGGCGGCGCGTGGCTTGATGGTTCCTCCGCAAGGCCGCACGCCAGCTCTCATGGTGGTTGGCGTTCTGATGGCGGTTGTCACTCTGGTGCTGCTGGTAGCCTGCGCGAATGTCGCCAACATGCTGCTCGCCCGTGCTGTAAAACGCCGGAAAGAGATCGCGGTGCGCCTGTCCCTCGGCGCTGGACGCTGGCGCAT
>DASTVU010000543.1:0-10617 GCA_035758935.1 Pyrinomonadaceae bacterium
GGAAGTCCTGCGTCTCGATCCAGTCGGTTGTGGTGCGCGTGACGTAAAAGAGTCTCTGCTGGTCCAGCTCGAAGTGCTTGGCGAAAGCGATCGCCTGGCCTCGCGGTTGATCAGTGAACACTTTTCCGACTTGCAACAGCATAAGTTGCCGCACCTGTCGAAGCAGATTGGCATTGATGTCGAAACACTGCTCGAAGAGTTGCAGTTTATCCGCACACTCGATCCGTATCCGGGCCGGCGTTACTCGTCAGAAGAACCGATTCTGATCAGTCCTGAGATCTATATCGAGAAGCTCGACGAGAACGACGACGAGTACATAATCTATTTTGCTGATGATGGTAGCCCGCGTTTACGCGTGAGCCAGCAGTATCAACAGATGCTGAGCCAGGGAGTCAGCAACGAGACGAAGAGTTTTATTCGCGAGAAGATGCGCTCGGCCGTCGACCTGTTGCGGAACATCGAACACCGCAGACAAACGATTTATAAAGTGGTTGAGTCGATCGTTGCACGTCAGAAAGAATTTTTGAACCACGGCGTGCAATACATCAAGCCGATGATGTTGAAAGACATTGCTGAAGACATCGGCATGCACCTGTCGACAGTTTCGCGAGTGGTGAATCGCAAGTATGCGCACACGCCCCAGGGAGTCATCGAACTGCGCCGGTTCTTCACGGAAGGCATGATGAACGAAGATGGCGAAGAGATCTCGACGCGCATTATTAAATTGAAGATTAAGAAATTAATAGAAGAAGAAGATTCGCATAACCCCATTACGGATGATCAGGTTGTTAAAATACTGGCGAAGGATGGAATCAAGTTATCGCGTAGAACAGTTGCGAAGTATCGTGACCAAATGCAAATCCCCGGTTCGCGCGAGCGTCGCGCAGTCGTTTAACGCCCCTCTGAGCACGACGCGAATCAAGCTTAGTAATAATTTGTTGCCTTAAGCCTGACTCGCGCTCGGTCAGGTTGGGCATTGCTATCTTTTTACCCTTTCGAGGAGGGAGAGGCTGATGAAATTTGAATATACAGGCAGACACGTTGAGGTTTCACCACCAATCCGCCGTCATGTCGAGGATCATTTCAAGAAGCTCGATCATATTTTCAATGGCGACTCAACACTCAATACCCACGTAATTATCGACGTCGAAAAGAATCGGCAGATCGGAGAAATCATCGTCACCTGGCGCGAACATACGTTGACCGCCAAGGATACAAACGCCGACATGTACATGGCGCTCACGCGCGCGATGGCGAAGATCGAGAAGCAGGCAGTTAAACTGAAGAAAAAGATTATCGATCGGAAGCAGAGTGGAAAGTCTGTTGGGCGAATTGCACCGCAGCCCGATGGAGATCTCATCGAGGCGACACCTCGTCCGCCGAGAATTATTCCCGCACGACGCTACGCAGTTAAACCGATGACGGCGGAAGAAGCAGCGATGCGACTTTCAGGCGCGACAGATCAGTTCCTGGTATTTCGCGACGCCGATACGTCGCGCCTCGGAGTGATCTACAAACGGAACGACGGTAACTACGGCCTGATCGAACCGTAGCTACAGATAAACCTTATCCGTCCTTTTCCGTGTTAATCTGTGGCCCAAGATGACCCCGGACATAGTGATCATTACCGGACTGAGCGGTTCCGGAATGTCTTCAGCCACGAACGCCTTTCAGGATCTCGGTTACTTCTGCGTCGACAATCTACCGATCACGATGCTGGCGACGTTTGGCCGTCTCGTCTCAGAGGATGACGAGAAGGGAATCAGGCGCGCCGCCCTCGTAATCGATATTCGTGAAGGTGGCTTTCTCGCCGATTTCGAAAAACAGCTCGACGCGTTGCGAAGCCTGGGTTTGAAGGTCAGTGTTCTGTTCTTCGAAGCTTCTGACGACGTTCTGCAGTATCGCTTCAGCGAGACACGCCGCCCGCATCCGGCGGAAAAGGGCCAGGGACTTCTCGCTGCAATCAGAGATGAGCGTCAGGCTATGTCGCGTATTCGCGCACACGCCGACCAGATCATCGATACTTCGGATCACACCGTTCATACCCTCCGCCGTTTTCTGCTCGAGAGATTCAGCCTCGACCGCCAGGGTGCGCCAATGCGTGTTCAGGTGATGAGCTTTGGTCATAAGTATGGCAACCCGGGCGACTTGGAGTTATTGTTTGACGTCAGGCATTTGCCAAACCCTCATTTCGTTCCCGAACTGAAGCGTTTGTCGGGCCACGACAGACGCGTAGTCCAGTATCTACGTTCGCAGGATGACGTGAAGGAGACGTTGAAACGCTTTACCGATTTGCTTTCTTACCTGTTGCCGCTCTACAAACGTGAAGGCAAATCGTACGTGACGGTAGGAATAGGCTGCACCGGCGGCCGCCACCGGTCAGTCATGATTGCAAACGAGCTTGCGCGTGCTCTGCGTCGCGCCGGTTTTGACGCGCACGCATCGCATCGTGATGTGCGCAAACAAAGTCGTGTTCGAAAATCCGCGGAAATCCGCGGCTAAAACTCTGACCGAATCAAAGAAAGTAGCGGGCGTTATCGTGACTCATGGTCACCTCGCGGGTGAACTACTCGCCGCCGCCGAGATGATCGTTGGCCCAATCTCACACATCGCTGCTGTCTCGATCGGATGGCATGACGACGTCGATGCCGCGCGCGACGAAGTGCAGCGAGCAATCACGCGAGTGTCGCAGGGTGGCGGCGTTTTGTTGCTGACTGACATGTTCGGCGGCACGCCAACCAACATTGCATCAATGTTTTTGGAAGAAGGGTCTGTGGAAGTAATCACCGGAGTGAACCTGCCAATGGTGATCAAGCTCGCGACAGCAACCGCCGAAGAATCGCTCGAAGATATTGCTCCCAAGATTCGCGACCAAGGCCGGCAGGGCATCTACCTCGCCGGCGCTTTGCTTGCCGAGCCACCAACCAAATCCGGAGCTGATTGAACGTGGCTGAACGCAGACTTCAGGTCACCGGTCGCCTCGGTCTTCACGCACGCGCCGCCGCCAACCTCGTACGTGTGGCGAGTCAATTTCAAAGCAGTCTCACTCTCCAACGTCTCGACGGCCATGCCGAAGCAGACGCAAAGTCAATTCTCAGCATACTGACACTCGCTGCAAGTCGTGGCACTGATCTGAAGATCATTGCTAACGGAGTTGACGAACAGGAGGCACTTGACGCAGTCGTCAGTTTATTTTCACGCGACTTTGACGAACCCGAGAAAGCCGACAGCGAACAGTTTTCGCGAGCGACAAAAGAACTACGTTGCAAGGGACTCGGTGTTTCGGATGGAATCGTGATCGGTCGCGTGCTGCGCTTGCAGGAAGGCACGCCCAACGTCTATCGAGCTGAAATCGCAGAGGCCGATCTCGAACGTGAGCGACGGCGTTTCCGCGCTGCCGTCAGACTTTCGCGTCGACAACTCGAGGCCATCAAGGATCGCGCCGAAAAAGAGCTGGGTCGCGGGCACGCATATATCTTCGATGCGCACCTTCTCTTTCTTCAGGACGCAAAGCTGACGCGCGACGTCGAAGACTACATCGTCAAGGAGCGCTCAAATGCTGAATGGGCAGCGAAAGTTGTCGGCGATCGGTTACTTTCGATTTACACACAAATTAACGACGAGTATCTGCGCGAGCGAGGTTCCGATATCGAAGACGTGATTCAGCGTCTGCTGGCAAATTTGACTGGCGAGGGCCCGAAGTATCCAAACCTCTCGGAAGATGCTGTCATCGTTTCCATTGAACTGTTGCCCTCGAAAATCGCTGAGCTCAATCTCGATCATGTAAAAGCAATCGCTACAGATGCGGGTGGCTGGACGTCGCATATGGCGATCATCGCGCGAGGTCTTGGTCTGACTGCGGTGGTTGGTTTGCGAAACTTCTATCACCTCACGCGAACCGGGGATCAGATCATCGTTGATGCTCGTGCTGGAGAGGTGATCCTGCATCCGGCAACAGAGACTCTCGAACACTACCGGTTTACAGCTCACGAGCCGGGTCCGACTGTGCGCGAGGTGAGCGTCGACGAGTTTGGACCAGTAACGACTCGCGACGGTGTTCAGATTCTGTTGCGCGCGAATGTCGAGTTGCCGACGGAGTTTCAGGCAGTGCGTGATTTTGGTGCGTGTGGAGTGGGATTGTTCCGTTCCGAGTTCTTGTTGTCACGGCCGGGACTGATGGAGTCGGAGACTCAACAGTATGAAGCATACAAGTTGCTGGCGGAAGCTGCGGGAGAGTATGGCGCGATCGTTCGGCTCTTCGATGTCGGAGGGGAATTTGGGCCGGATCTGAAAGAGCGGGAGCGCAATCCGGCGCTGGGGTTGCGAGCGGTTCGTTTCAACCTTCACCACAAGCCGATTATGCGCACGCAGGTTCGCGCGATCTTGCGGGCGGCAGCCGCGGGTAGGCTGAGTCTCGTGATTCCGATGGTTGCAGACGTCGCTGATGTACGATCCGCGCGGCAAGTGATAGATGAAGAGATTGCGCGGCTGGCGGCTGAGAACGAGACGTTTGCCGAAGTTCAGGTTGGCGCCATGATCGAAATTCCTTCGGCTGTTTTGACAGCAGAGAAGATCGCACCCGAGGTGGATTTTTTTGAGTTAGGCACGAACGACCTGGTCCAATACACGCTTGCGGTGGACCGTGGGAACGATAAAGTGGCTGAGTGGTTCCGGACGCTGCACCCGGCTGTGCTTTATGGGATCAGCCGCACCTTGCAGGCGGCTAAGGACGCCGAAATTCCGGTAATCGTGTGTGGTGAAATGGCGTCGACGCCTGCGTACGCCGTGTTGCTCGCGGGACTGGGAACGACGGACCTGAGCATGATTCCGGCGATGATTCCACGTGTCAGAGCAGTTCTCTCGCAGATACGAATGGATGAATCGCGCGAGGTGGCGTTGAAATGTCTGGCTGCGGCTACAGCGGATGAAGTCGAAGAAATCGTGAGGACCGAATTTAAAGCCCGGTGGCCGGAGTTGTTTCCGCCGAACGCGCTGCCCAAATAATTCTATGACCCGTCTCGTCAATCTCCTGATTGCGAAATCCATACTTGAAACGATTCTGGTCGGGACGATTGCAGTCGTGGTCTATCTGAACGCGTTTCCGCCGACGTTTCATGGTTGGGGTGAAGCAGTCGCGGGGACGAAGAGTATTTCCGGGTGGGTGGTGAGTGATGCGGATCCGTGGCGACGCGTTGAGGTCCAACTATTCATTGATGGAAAGCTGATCGGAACGCAGGTGGCCCATGTATCGCGGCCGGATGTGGTTAAAGCTGGATGGTCCAAGGACGAGTGGCATGGGTATAGTTTCGCGGTTGATGGACTCGCTCCCGGAACGCACGAAGCAAAAGTTTATGCGCTTCATTCTAGTGGTAACGGCACGAGATATACGTTGCAGATGTTGGGAGATTCGATCAGATTTGAGGTAAATCCGGATGGCAGTTGGCGGTGAGGTATGTTTCACATGATTGAGACGATTTGCAGGATTTACATGATTTCATCTTGTTAATCCTGTACATCCTGAAATCCTGTGATGGGGACCTGATAGCCTTCGAAATCTAAATGCAAACAGACCACTCTCTTAACCCATCAACAATAGCGCTTTGGGAGATCGTTTCGGTCCTCATCTCCTGCCTGATCGCCGAGTGGGTGGTCCTTGTGTTCATCGGCACAAACAAGATAGCCCTCGCGATTCCGGTCGTCCTCGCTCTAGCGTTGATGATCTCTTCCCATCGCATCTACGGTGAGACTCTTTACGACCTCGGCTTTCGCTCCGACAACTTCATCGCGACCGTAAAGCTCCTCGCCATTCCAACGATCGCCGTAGTGGCGTTGATCATTTTTGTGTCTGGTTTCCATCTTGCCGAAAGACCCCTCCGCTGGCGCTTCCTCCTGGTTCCATTTTGGGCCTTGTTTCAGCAGTACGTTCTGCAAGGCTATCTGAACCGCAGGGCTCAGATTGTCGCCGGCAAAGGCTGGAGGAGCGTGTTGCTCGTCGCCCTACTCTTCGCCGTGGTTCACCTCCCAAACCCTCTACTCTTCGCACTTACATTCATCGGTGGAGTGATTTGGGCGGCCGTCTATCAGAAACAACCAAACCTCTTCGCCCTGGCGCTTTCCCACGCCGTCGCCTCGGTTGCCGTCGCACTCTCAATCCCGCCGCAGTGGACAAACAGCCTTCGCGTTGGCTTCAAATACTTCGGATGAGTGCCCCATCTGAGCGGTGGCTATACCCGTTGAACCCCGTTTGCTATAATCGGCGCGCCTTGCAAGAGAACAGGTCGGGCGGTCGCTGCCGGCGTCAGCCGGGAGAGGAAAGTCCGAACACTATAGGGCAGCGAGCCCGCTAACGGCGGGGCGTCTGGCGGTTTTGGCTGCCGGGCGACGACAAGTGCAACAGAAAACAAACCAGCCCTTAACGGGTGATGGGTGAAATGGTGCGGTAAGAGCGCACCGGCGCGTGTGGTGACATGCGCGGCCAGGCAAACTCCTCGCGGTGCAAGACCAAATAGGGAGGCGTCACAAGGGCTGCCCGCCCAAAGCGGATTTATCCGCTACGACCTCCGGGTAGGTCGCTGGAGCCAGTCGGTAACGGCTGGACTAGATGAATGATCGCCACTTCGATTTCGATCGAAGTACAGAATTCGGCTTACAGACCTGTTCCGTATTTGCAGGGTTGATATCTCACCCGACATAAGAGAGAGGCGGATAGATGGCTAATCGCAAAGGGGTTTTTATTGGCGCATATGTTCCTAATCACCTGAAGGAATCTCTTCGACGCCGCGCGGCTGCCGAGCACCGAACGCTCTCACAGGAGATCACTCGGATTTTGGAAGAGGCTGTGCATGGCAAAGGCCTTCCTCCCGGAACTCTGGATCGCCGCGTGAAAGACTCGCAACCTCGACGCCGCGCCAGTGATCCGATGCCACGACGTCGCGCGCAGGACGAGCCTTACGGTTCAAATTCCGGCGACCGAACTTAGACGGGGCGGAATGAAATACCTGATAATCGCCGGGCTGGTCAGTGTTATCTTTGTACTCGTCTACTCACGCGTCCGCCCATATCTCAAGCTCATTCAGAAGATCGCAAGCTCACTGAATGCGGCCGTGGATATAACGACCACCACGACCACGGCGACGCAACCAAAGACGCCTTCGAAGAACAAGCTGGTTCGTTGCGAGAGTTGCGGCACATGGATCCCGGCCGAACGCGCGTTAAACCTCAACTCGGGGTTGGCTACTTTCTGTTCCGCGGAGTGTATGGCCCAGAAGCGATCCAAGGAACGAAAGATCGCGGGCTAGACTTCCCGTGGGACCAAACTTCCGGCCTCCTGGACACCTTTGTCCGTGTTTGTCGTCCAAAGCACGATCAAACCCACCACAAAGAAGAAGATCAGCGATAACAACGCCAGCCGGTATGAACCGGTGCGCGCGATTACGATACTGAACAGGAGTGGGCCCATCCAGGAAGTGCCGCGTTCGGAAACTTCGTAAAGTCCAAAGAACGACGCCTCTTTTCCGTCGGGAATCAGTCTTGAAAAGAGCGACCTGGAAAGTGCCTGCGAACCGCCTAAAACAATCGCGATTACTGCTGCCATCACCCATGCTTCAGCCACACTGTTCAAAAACCGATAGGCATAGATAACGATACCAGACCAGATGACGAGGGAAACGATGATCGCGTTTTTCGTCTTGATGAGATAGGCCAGTCGCTCGAAAAGCAGTGCACCGACAACCGCGATGAATTGGACCATAAGAAAAATCTTCAGCAGAAATTCCGGATTACCTTGCGGGAAGAGCTCCTGTTCGAGGAATGCGCTCGACGCGAAGATTACCGTCTGTATGCCGTCGTTATAGATCAGATAGGCAACCAGATAGCGTGCAGTCACAGGCAAACGGCGTAATTCTTTGAAAGTATCAATGATCTCAATGAACCCTGCTGAGATGTAGCTCTTACCCGGCGGAAGACTCTTTTTGCTTGGTCGCGACTTCAACAATGAAAACGTGATCAGGGCAAACCCGCCCCACCAGATGCCGGCAGACAAAAGTGACAAACGTACGGCAAGACCGGTAGTCATGCCGAACTGCTCAGCCCGCGTCACCATCAATAGGTTAAGAACAAGCAGAAGCGCGCCGCCGAGATACCCGTAAGCGAAGCCCCGGCTCGAAACCTTGTCCGTCTGATCCTCGGTGGTGATCTCAGGCAAGAACGCGTTGTAGAAAACGTTTGAAGCGCCAAAGCAGACATTCGCAATGATGAAGAGCACGCCGCCCAGAAGATAGAGGTCGCCTTTGACGAAGAACAGAAGGCAGTTAGCAATGACGGCGATGTAACAAAACAAAGCCATCAGTCGCTTTTTGAGATCGGAGTAATCACCGAGCGCACCGAGGATGGGTAAGAGAAACACCTGGGCGCCGACAGAGATCGAAACGCAAAGAGTCGGCAATGACTTCGCGGTCACTGCGCCGAGCGGCCCGAGATCAAGCACGATTCCATTCTCACCGACAGCGCTTTGGGCCAAGCGTGTTAGGTACGGACTAAAGAGCGCGCCGACAACAGTGGTGTAAAAGGCCGAGTTGGCCCAGTCGTACATCTTCCAGCCGAAGATTTCGCGCCGGTCGTTTTTATCGTTTGTGGAGGTTACCGCTGCGTCATTCGTCGCTGATGTTGTCATGAAGGAGACCACGCTCGCGATAAAGATTGAGCTTGTTGTGGAGCGTTTTAAGACTGATACCCAACAACTCGGCTGCGCGGGTTTTATTGTTCTTCGTTTTTTGGAGCGTGCGCATGATCATCTGGCGCTCGACTTCTTCGAGAGGCGTGCCGACGGGTAACGAAAGAGTGTCTTCATTACGCAGGCGTTCGCGCTGTTCGATTGGATAGGGCGCGAAGTGGTGACGTTCGATCTGTTCACCTGAGCAGATGATGACAGCGCGCTCGATGACATTGCGAAGTTCGCGGACGTTGCCGGGCCACGAATGAAACTTCAGTGCCTCGAGGGCTGCGGAGCTGAGAAAGCGTGCGGGCCTGTTGTGTTTTTCGGCGAGCTGCGTGACCAGATGTTGTGCGAGTAGTGGCAAGTCTTCGGGTCGCTCGCGCAGCGAAGGTAAGTGGATCCCGAAAACATTTAGACGGTACAGCAGATCGCTTCGTAGTTTACCTTCGGAAACAGCCTGTTGTGGTTGACGATTCGTAGCGGCGAGCAGGCGAACATCAACTTCGATTTCGTTGCGACTGCCGATAGGTCTCACCGCGCGTTCTTCGATCACTCGCAGCAGCTTTGCCTGAAGCATTGCCGGCATCTCGCCGATTTCATCGAGCAGTAGGGTGCCGGTGTCGGCGAGTTCGAAGCATCCCTGGCGGCGTGAGGCTGCTCCCGTGAATGCGCCTTTCTCGTGCCCGAACAGCTCCGATTCCATGAGGGTTTCCGGAATGGCGGAACAGTTGATTGCCACGAATGGTTTTTCACGACGCGGGCTCATTTTGTGAATCGTGCGCGCGACGAGTTCTTTGCCGGTACCTGATTCACCTGTGATCAAAACGGAGGCTGAAGATGGGGCAACTTGTTCGATGAGGGTGTAGATCTTTCGGATCGAATCCGAGTTGCCGACGAGCTCGCCGTAGACACCGCGATCCTGAAGTTGTCGTTTGAGTAGTTCGTTTTCGCGTTCGAGTTCGTAATCGCTTCGCGTGGACATCGGCGCCAGTGTAGCACAGTTGAATCAGTGCAAATCCGAGGCTGAATAATATTCGGCAATGGCGTGGGCCAGATCTTTTGCGGTGAATTGTTCTGGTTGGATGTCGACTTTAAGACCGTATTCAGCAGCCGCAGTTGTGGTTACTGAACCGATGCATGCGATCACGACGCCGGGCAGCACTTTGCCGAGGTCGTGGGTGTCGAAGAGTTTTGCGAGGTTCTTGATCGTGGAGGGGCTTGTGAATGCGATGCAGTCGCCGCTGCCGGTGAGCATCGCGCTGAAGCGACCGCGGTCGAAGTTTTCCGGGAGCACGGTTTGATACGTGGTGACGATGTCAACGCGCGCACCGGCTTGCTCGAGGGCTTTGGGTAAGACTTCGCGCCCGATTGCTGCACGTGGCAGGAGGATGTTGAGGCCGCGCAGATGCTCGTAGCCGCCGGAGAATTCGCTGAGCGCTGCGAACACACCTTCTGCCGTTGACTGCGAGGGAACGAGGTCGACGTGGACGTGGGCGTCGTGAAGTTTTTCGGCGGTGCGTTGACCGATGGCGCAGACGCGGATTTCGTCGAGATCTTCGATCTTCAATCCACGGGTTAAGAGACGTTTGTTGAAATACTCGACGCCGTTGGTGCTGGTGAAGATGAGCCAGTCGTAGCCGTAGAGGTGATCGAGTGCTTCGTCCAGGCGTTCGTAGTTGTCAGGCTCGCGAATCTCGATTGTCGGACAAACAATCACCTTCGCGCCAAAGCTCTCGAGAAGTGTAGTCAACTCCGCGGCCTGCGACGCCGCGCGCGTCACGACAACCGTTCGTCCTTGAAGTGGTGCGTTCATTGGGCGTTATTGTAGGGGCGGCCCTCCGTGGCCGCCCGTGGTTTGCACAAGGAATTCAAGAATCGACAGTCTCGAGTTTCGCGAACACGAT
>DASTVU010000544.1:0-4116 GCA_035758935.1 Pyrinomonadaceae bacterium
ACACTGGATCTGGCGCGCGTCCGCGCCGTCGATCTCAACGCGCTTGATGAAATCGGGCATTATCTGCCCGCACTCTATTTTGCTTTCAACACTCTCGGTGACGCCGTCTCGACCGACTTCACCACGATTAAGTGAGGACGCCACCTTGGAGTGCGCCAACTTGTTGGCGCTTTAGTATTCTTACCAAAGCGCCAACTTGTTGGCGCACTCCAAAGTGGCGCCTAAGTGGAAGTAGCTAAATCATGCCGTCAATAACCAGTTGGATGCGTCTCGAGCCGGTTAGCCGAAGCGTCGAAATGAAGACGAGCTTGCAGGCTCGCATCTATGACCCGCTCTGGCTGCTCGCTCGACAATGGCAACTCGGAGAGTTTCAGGGCGAAGACAATGGCTCACCAATCATGGCGAGCTGGCGTGGAGAAGGCGCGCGAATAACCCGGTATCAATCAGGCGGACTGGAGCCCGGCAGTAGCGTTAGCGCCCCGACTTATGACGTCACTCGCATGCCACTCGAAACACTGGTCGAGCGCGAGCCCGTTCATCTCTCGACAGACCGAGTGGCTAAACCGGAGAGACTCAAACTCGCAGTCGAGGCTGGACTTGAATTCCTGCGAATGGTCGAGCAGATGTTTGACGACGGTATGACGTCTCGCAACTACCGAGACGATTTCATCCGTGAATTTCCGTTCACCATCTCATCACAACAGCGGGCCACACTCGACAACGAGAGCCTCGCGTTTGTTGATTTGATGTCCTCACGTGTTCCTGATGCGCGTCTCATGATCGCTTCGTTTCGCTCAGGCGCTCCAGACAAAGTTGTCATCAAACCTTCACTCAAGATAACGCCGGGTGACGTGTCCGAGATCCAACAGGCTGCGCAACAGTGGCTCAAGTCGTCAGCACTGTTCTTCAGCGAACCCGAAGCATTAAATCCATCATGGTTGCCCGAGCGGTTGGAGTACGCCTTTTCGGTCTCAGGTCGCTTTACGGAAGGCGAACGCGCATTAACGTCGCAGGAGTATTCTGAAGGTCATCTCGATTGGTACGACTTTGACGTCGATCCAAAACTCAAACTCGGCGCCGCAACAGACAAAGCCTTCGATTCGATCACACGCACAGCCATTCCCGCTCCCGTAAGCTTCGCCGGAATGCCAACTCCACGTTTTTGGGAGTTTGAAGATGCTCAAGTCGATTTCGGATCGGTGGATGCTGGTCCAACTGATCTTGCGCGCATGCTGCTGGTTGAGTTTGCCTTGACGTATGGCAACGACTGGTTCGTGATCCCGATTGAGCTGGACGTTGGCTCGCTTTATCAAACGCGGTCGCTTGTGATTACTGACACGTTCGGCGTCCGGACGCTGATCAAATCGTCGAGTGAGTTGCCTGCGCCACACTCGACGTGGCGCATGTTCCAGCATTCAAATCTGCGGGCTAGTGGCGTAGCTGGACCAGCCGCAAACCTCTTCTTCCTGACGCCATCATTACTCGGCGGCATCGAAAGTCGTCCGATTGAAGAAGTTCTTTTCCTGCGTGACGAGATGGCAAATATGGCATGGGGTGTCGAACGCATCGTGGAAAGCGCCACCGAAGAGCCGTTGAACCGGAATGAAACCGAGCGACAGGCTTTACCGCCACCACCTGCACAACGCACCGATGACAAGCTGGTTTACAAATTGGCGACAGAAGTTCCCGGCAACTGGGTTCCGCTTCTGCCCGTGAAGACCACCACAGGTCTGCGTCTGCAACGTGGAAAAGTTTTGAAGATCGATGGCTCGTCTGGATTCATTGAAGCGCATGGTCGCATCCTGAATCCGGACACGAAGAGTCTGAAACTTTTTGAGGAAGAAATACCGCGCGAGGGCGTTCGCGTCACGCGCCATTATCAACTCGCTCGCTGGCACGACGGCTCCACCCACCTCTGGATCGGGCGTCGCAAGAAGGTCGGCACCGGCGAAGGCTCAAGCGGCCTGCGTTTCGACGTTCTCGAAGACTAATAAGCGATCTCACGCCAAGGCGCAAAGATGCAAGGAAAACCAGATTCCGACTTTGCATCTTTGCGTCTTGGCGTGAAGCTCCTAAATCCAATCGCACCTCACCTCCCGTACTTCTACTGAAATATCAACTTGCAAAGGAATACGGGGAACATGCGAAATAAACTCGCCAGACGACTTTCGTTCAGTTTGCTCTTCTTAAGTCTGATTGCTCTTGTGGCACTCAGCCCAAACCCAGACACGTCACTAGCTTCGAGTCATCGCGAAGCGCCACTGATCGTCGCCGATCCACTGGCCGACAACACGGATACCTACGCGTTCCGTAGCACTGAGGCCGGGCGCAGTGGTTTTGTGACGCTTATCGCCAACTGGATTCCGTTCCAGGAACCATCAGGTGGTCCACACTTCTACAAGTTTGACGACACAGTGCTCTATGAGATTTACGTCGACAATACCGGCGACGGTGTTGAGGACGTTACCTATCAATTTCGATTCAAAACAAGATTCGTAAACCCGGATTCGATTCTCGGCATGGCGGCTCCAAATCAGGCTCTTGCCGGTACAGGTGGCATTGAACCACTAATCACGTCGCTTGACGATCCCGACTACAACGAACCGCAAACGTACAGCGTCACGCGAATCGATCGATACGGCAAGCAAGTCGTACTTGCGAAGGACCTAATCGTTCCGCCAAACAACATTGGCGAACGAACCACGCCGAATTATGAAAACACCCTCGGCCAGGCTGCGGTTTATTCACTGTCGAACGGCGGCAAAGTGTTCGCTGGACAGCGAGATGAGGGCTTCTACATCGACGTTGGCGGCGTCTTTGATACGTTGAAGCTCAAATCAATCGGCGCCACGGACGGCGTTGACTCAACCGCGGGATTCAATGTCAGCACGATAGCGATCGAAGTTCCGATCCAGGAGCTGACACGTACCGGCGGGGTGCCTGCTGGCCCAACTGCATCTGACGCAGTAGTTGGCGTTTGGGCGGTATCAAGCCGGCAAAAGGTCACCGTGCTGAGATCTTTCGACAAAAGCGATGAGCCATTGAACGCTGGTCCATTCCAGCAGGTGTCACGACTCGGCTCGCCGCTCGTCAACGAGCTGGTCATTCCGCTCAAGTTGAAAGATGCATTTAATCGTTCGACGCCCGCGGGTGATTCGCAGTTTGCGCAGTTTGTGACGAACCCGCAGCTTGCACAATTACTGAGTGCGGCGTTTGGTATCACCGTTCCGGCGGCGCCGCGAAACGATCTCGTCGCGATCTTCGCCACAGGCATTCCAGTCAATCCTGTAACTGGGCCAAACTTCACGACCTTTCTTTCTGATGGTCGTCCACATGAGATGTTGCGGCTGAACGTTGCGATTCCGCCGTCGTCGAATCCGAGCCGGCTTGGTTTGCTGGGTGGCGATTTTGCCGGATTTCCGAATGGGCGCCGGGTGTTTGACGACGTGGTCGACATTTCGTTGCGTGCAGTTGCGGGAGGAACACCCTTTACACCCGCGACTAACATTTCACCGAACAACACGATCGGCGACGGTGTGGCAAACAACGATGTGCCGTTCCTTTCTCGCTTCCCTTACCTCGGAACACCCCAATCCGGGAACAGCACATTAGGCGCGCCGCATCAGCATCACACGATCAATGCCCTGCCAGCGCTGCCCTGACGGTGTTCGTGAACAGGATTTACAGGATTATCAAGATTGACAAGATACATCCTGTAAATCCTGTAAATCCTGCAAATCTTGTTAATCCTGTGAAGCATCTAGTAGGAGTCCAATGAAGCTAAGATTAATTGTGCTTTCTGTCGCTATTCTTTTGATAGCTGTCCTCGCTTTCCGATTAATTGACAAGTCTCCCGACACAACACCTGCAAGCAAGGTAGACCAGCGCATCCTCCGCGCGCAGCAATCAATTACGAAATTTCCCAACAGCGCAGACGGCTACAACCAACTCGCATCCGCCTACATGCAGAAAGCACGCGAGACCGCGGACTTCTCCTTCAACGCAAACGCTGACGACGCCATCACGCGTTCGCTCGCAGTCGAGCCTGACAACGACAAGGGTCTTAAACTACGCACAAAACTCCAGTTGACTTATCACCGCTTCGCCGAAGCCCCC
>DASTVU010000545.1:0-12030 GCA_035758935.1 Pyrinomonadaceae bacterium
GCCAACAAGTTTGGCGCACTCCAAAGAGGTGCGCTTGACAATCCGTTAATTTAGAATTAGTCTAAATCTATCTTGAGAACAGCCAAGCAAAAACCAAAGCTGACGCCGCAAAGAGAGGCGGTTTTTCAGGTCATCCAGGAGCGAGACGACCACCCGACCGCCAGCGACATCTTTGAGGCGGCACGGCGGCGCCTGCCCGGTATCAGTTACGCAACTGTTTACAACTCGTTGCGCTACCTGAAGGATGCAGGACTGGTTTACGAGATAAATTTTGGCGACAGCGCCAGCCGCTACGATCGCGAAACCGATCGTCACGATCACGCGATCTGTAACGACTGCGGGAAGCTGGTCGATTTCGATCTGCCTGACGCAGCGAAGCTCATGCAGGCAGCGGCGCGAAAATCACGGTTCAAGCCTGATTCGGTTCACTTAACGTTGAGGGGACGTTGTCCGGATTGTTGCGCAAGCAGCCCGGAATACGTGAACCGAAGTAGTTAGAGGACTTTCAGGATTAACAACATAAAGCAATTTCAAATTACTTGGAGGATACATGTCAGCAACAGCAGTAGCAGCAGCAGAAAAGGCGATGGTTGGCCAGCCGGCGCCGGATTTCGAAATGGCCTCAACGAAGAATATCGAGAAACTCAACGAGCCCGTAAAGCTTTCCGACTATCGCGGCAAGTGGCTTTGTCTCGTTTTCTATCCACTTGACTTCACTTTTGTTTGCCCAACGGAATTGACGACGTTCAGCGATCGTTACCAGGATTTCGTCGACATCGGCGCCGACATCATCGGCATTTCTACCGACTCGGTTTATTCGCACCGCGCCTGGCTGCACACGTCACGCGATAAGGGCGGAGTCGAGGGTCTGAAATATCCGCTGGCAGCCGACGCAACAAAAGACGTGGCGAGAGACTACGGCGTTCTAATCGAGAACCGCGGTATCGCACTGCGCGGTCTGTTCGTGATCGATCCGGAAGGCATTCTTCGCTACAAAGTCGTGCACGATTTGAACGTTGGTCGTTCGGCTGAGGAAACGCTTCGCGTGATTCAGGCTTTGCAGACCGGCGGTTTGTGCCAGGCTGAATGGAAGCCCGGCCAGAAAACACTCAACTAATTCAAACCATCCACAGATTACACAGATCACTCTGCGTAATCTGTGGATAGCTTTAACGAGAAAACAAAGATGGCGATGAAGATTGGAACCCAGTTGCCCAGTCTTGAAGGCGCAACGGAATGGTTTGGCGGCACTCAGGCTCACGCTGAGCAAGAGGCTGCGGGCCATCCGACGCTCGTTCACTTCTGGTCAGCGAGCTGCGGGATCTGCAAAGACAACCTGCCGCGTGTTGGGCAATGGCGTGATGAAAAGAAAGACCAGGGACTACGCGTGATCGGCATTCACATGCCGCGCTACGAAACGGATACAGACGTCGAAGCCGTGCGCGACTTGATTAGTAAGTATGGAATCAGTGAGCCGGTAGCCGTCGACAATGAACACAAATTAAAAGTTGCGTTTCAGAACGATCAGGGGTTTGTGCCAGCGTATTATCTGTTCGATGCTGAAGGGAAATTGAGAAGTTTTGCCGCGGGTGAGCGCGGGCTGGATATGCTCAAGACGGCATTGGATCGAGTGATAGTTAGACAGGATTAACGAGATTTTTAGGATGAACAAGAGGTAGCGTGTAAATCTTGTTCATCCTGCTAATCCTGTAAACAACTTCGTTAAGAGGTAAAAGCTAATAACGGCACTCGCGATCGCCAGTGCAGTCAACCCCACAATAATCCCACCAACAAAAATCCAATCGCTCATCCGAGCTGAACGCGCTTCTTCACCAGAACCAGTCGCATGTTTGCGCAGCAAATCGATATTCATGTGATTCGACTTCCACCACGCATCAGCAAGATCGCCGACAACCGGCAGTGATCCCACGACATAGTCGATCGCGATGTTGAGACCCATCCGCAGTAACGTGACCTTTGGAACACGATGGCGAACGGCTGCGACGAGGATGTAAAAGGAAACGAGCGAGGTTGTAGTGTCGCCGAGACCGGGAATCAGACCAATCAAAGCATCGAGCCCGAATCGCCAACCGAGCACCGGCACGCGGAACAGATCGTCCATCAGCCAGCTCAGATGTTCCAGGCTCTTATCTACGCGGCGTGGCTCAGAGGTTCGTTCGAGAGCGAGCTCATCGAACCGAAACGGCTTCATCTTCAGCGAATGCGTGTTACTTGTCGCCAAAAAAATCCCCCCACTTTAGCAAGTGCGTTAAATGCGTTTTTATCACCTGACTTTTGGGGAGCTTGTCGCGTGGTGATACCCAGGGTTGCTGCCAGCTCTTGATCCGGAGTCGCGATGTCTTCATCGCCTCGCTTAGCCGTCAGCCAGCGGGTAAATGTACGTCCAATCATCCGTCTTTGTTCAACCGGAGCTTCGGCGACGAGGGCGATGCGCAAATCCTCGAGTTGCGCAATCTCGTAAACGTTCGCCTGATAGTACTTGCGGAGCGCAGCGAAGACTTTTTCTTCACCCAGAGTCTTTTGCAGATCCACAAACATCAGCGCCCCTTTGGCACTGACAATCGCCGCGTACTGGAAAGTGTTGCGATAGTCGCGTGAAGGACGATTGGCGTCCATGTCGTCGCCGCCGAATGTCCGGTAAAGACGATACACACCACGTACCTGATCGTTCAGGACGGCCTCTGCGCGCTGCTCGCCGTAAGTGTTTTTGTAGTAGAGCAGCGCCGACCAGCACGAGAGCGCCTCATCCAGCAACGGTTCGCGCGCGGGATCGTTTCCCACTGCAGCGCCCCACCACTGATGTGCAACGAGATGCGCCACGGTCCACTCCAGACTTTCCTCGACTGACGGTCTCTGTTCGCGAATTATTTCCGGCAGATTGCGTACAGCAGGGGAATCGAAGTCGACGTAAAACGCGCTGGCGATGACATTGAATCCGGAAAACTCACAACTGCCGAGTCCCGCGACGAGAGGAGCTTCGGCGATGCTGACCTGTTTGAACGGAAGTGGACCAAACAGTGAGGTAAACACTCGCAGCGAGTTAGCCGCAACGGTGAGCGCGCGTTTCCCGACGCGTTCGTGATCCGCCATGTAAATGGATCTGATGTTGATGCCTTCTATTTCAGTATGTTCACTCTTCAGCCCGCGCCCGGCGAGGATCGCGAAATCACGGACCGAGGACGCGGAGAATGTCTGACCGGTTTTATCGTTTCGTGGACCAGCCTCCACGCCGGAGGTGAATACTTCAACTCCCTGATTCGTCGCCACTGTTACTTCGTAGTCCGATGCTTCGTTGAAGATGAAGTCTCCGACAGAAAGTTCGAGTTTGCGTCGCCAGTCGTCGCCGTCGTGAACGGCGAGAACCGGGTACGCAGATCCGAGAAGCATCACGCCTCGGCAGCGGAAATTGATGTCGCGCGCGCGCCGCGTTTCGCGATCGCTGCGCAAAGCGGCGCTGACTTGCTTTACGACGTGCGTTGTCAGGCTTGTCTCGTCGCGATCGATTTCCGGAACCGAGCCCTTGAATTTGATGACGATATCGGCTGACTCTTCGGGCGCAACTTGTTCGCGCAGGTTTACGCGAAGCGTAGTGCCCTGATCGTCCAGAAATGAGAAGAGTTGTGCGTCGTCGGAACCGGAGCGAACTTCGAGAATGTCGAGCCGCGGTTCATCCGCATCCTGCGCGGCACCGTTGCCTGAGGCCTCAGCAGTGCGGAGATTCGGATATAGATGAAAGTAGACGACCGAGCTCGCCTTTTCGCCGCGATTAACCCAGCGAACTCTTTCAACGCCTGTATATGTCAGCTTGTCGAAATCGATCTTCAGATCAATCTTGTAGGAATGTTTTTGTGCGGGCTTCGGAGGTGTTTGGGCGTTGATCTCATTTGCCGCGCAAATGATGCAAACAAGAACGCACAGAAAAATCAGATCTCGCTGATCCGGGCGCCTCCTTGGAGTGCGGCGACTTGTCGCCGCTTTGGTCCAATTCAACATAAAAATTACTCACGAAGCTTGGGCCGGGTAATCCTAAAGCGGTGACAAGTCACCGCACTCCAAGGAGGCGTCCTAGCGTCCTTGTCGAATCACGATCGACTGAATCACGTCACCGCGCACGATTTTATCGACCACATCCATTCCCGTTACTATTCGTCCAAAGACCGTGTAACCACCATCGAGGTGTGGCTGCGGGGAATGTGTTACGAACCACTGCGAGCCGCCCGTATCCTTGCCTGACAGTGCCATTCCGACTGCGGCACGGTCGTAGAGTACCTGATTGATCTCGCAGCGGATCTGGTACCCCGGCCCGCCGTTACCGTCGCCCCTCGGATCACCGTCCTGAATCACAAAATTAGGGACTACGCGGTGAATCGTGACGTTGCGATAATAGTCTCGCTGGGCAAGCTGAACGAAGTTGTCTACGGTAAGGGGGGCCGCATCGGGGAGCAGGTCAATAGTAAACGAACCCTTGCTCGTAGTCACGACGGCCCGAACACTTTTTCCAATCCGGCCGAGCGCGCGTTTGTAGTCGGCGTCGGTATTGCGCGACTTTACGGTTCCGACTTCTGCGGAAAAATCGCCCGCACCATTCGCTTTCAACAGATTTGCGGCTCGGCGACGAATGAGCAAATCTCCCGATTTCAATGCTTCTTTTAGGATCGTGTTTGCGGAGTCCGTTTTTTGTTTACCGAGCGAATCGAGAATCGAGAGTGCCGCATCGTTGAGTGTGTCGTTCGCCGCTTGTGGCCACGCTGCTGCGAGTGCACGCGTGATCTCTTCCGATGGTGGAAGATCGCCTAACAGATCTGCAGCTGTGCCGCGAACGACGACGTCGCTCTCCTTCAGATGCGCTTGCGCAACCGTTCCCAGGTCCGAAGGTTTGAATGCAGCGAGCGCACGTAACACGTCGGGAATTGCGTACTCGGAGTGAACGGCGACGAGCGTGTTTATCGTGAGACCAGAGTTGCGGTAATCAAGCATCGCGCGCAGCAGCGACTGTGCTGTGGCGGCGAGCTCAGCTTTATTTTTGACTGAATCCGGTAGCGCTGCGATTTCGCCGAGACCAGCGGCGATACCTGATGCGGCGCGCCAGTTGAGAAGAATCGTTTCCTGAACTTTTCGTTTGGCTTGATCCCCGGATCCGAAGTCTGCGAGGTAAGTGGCCGGCGCGATACGTGCAAAAGCGAGCTCAATTTCAGGGGCTGTGTGATTGAGAGGCTCGTTGATTTTTCTTAACCACGTGATTGCAGTCTGATCTTCTTTTTGGGCCAACAACCGTCCGAGCGTCGTAGCTATTTCAAGAAGTTCGTTGACCTCGGCCGGCCTGCCGGAAAGTTGTCGCTCGCCGGGAATCTCAGCTCGCTTAAGCAACGGTTCGGCGGCGCGCGGATCTTTGAGCGATGCCAGAGCGCGAATGGCGCTTACCCTGACTCGCGAATCGGCGTCATTCAGCGCATGAGATACCAACGCTTCGTAAGAATTCTTATCTTCAGCGATTCCGAGAACACGCGCAGCATTGGCGCGCACGATAGGATCAGGGTCTGACGCCAATAAGCTTCGCAACTGCTCGATTCCATCTTTCAGGCGCAGTCGTGCAAGTGCATTTGCAGCATCAGCCCGTACGCGTGGATTTGCGGAGTTGAGAAACTTGACGATTGTCGGACCGGCGCTGGCAGGTCGCGATCGCAGAGCAGCGGTTAAACCAAAAAGAATTAACGACTGATCGGTCGAACGGCTTTCGGCAGTGTTCAAAGCTTCGAGGATGACAGCGCCGAGTTCGCGCTGACGCGCTTCCTGTTCTCTCGGCAGTGCTGCGGCAATTTTGCCTAACGCTTCGACGGCTCTTGCTTTGAGTTCAACCGAACTACCTGCGTTCTTGAGCACAGCCACAAGAGTATTCGCGCCTTTTTCTGATTCGACTTCACCGATCGCAAACGCCGCCATTTCACGGACACTCGAATCGGCGTCTTTTTCGAGGAGTTGTGTGAGGGAAGCGAGGGAGTCTTCGCTTCCGATCCGTCCCGCGGCGAGGGCAGCGCGCTTTCGAATCAGAGCGTTGGGGCTCGCGAAGAGTTTGCGCAGGTCGTCGCCCCAGCGTCGTTCATCTTCGGCTTTGGTGATAAGGAGCAGTGTCGGCGCGGGGATTGAACGTTTCTGGGCGAAGTTTGTCGAAGCTACGGCAATGCAAATCAGAAGCGCGCAGATAATCTTGTTGAGCATAGGTGACGGATCATACATTAGACAGGATTTGCAGGATTAAAAAGATTCACAAGATTTTATCCTGTGAATACTGCAAATCTTATAAATCCTGTCAAAAAAATAAGGGGTGGCCCAACGGACCACCCCAGTTCAATCTTCGTTGCAGAATCAGTTAGCTGACGACGTTCGAAACAGTGTCGGCTGGTTTCGCTGCGGCATCCGCCGGAATCGGCTTCATTTTGGAGGTGTCGAGCGGCTCTTCCTTCCTCACGTTCTTTGCCTTGTCCGCGGCCTGGGTCATTTGCACCATCTTGCAGCTTCCTTCAAACACCGCGCCCTGCTCGATGATGAGCGACGGAGTTTGAATGTTGCCGTTTACCTTTGCGGCGCGGCCAAGTTCCAACCGCTGCGTGGCAATGATGTCGCCGTTAATGGTTCCATGGATTACGGCCACGGCGACTTCGATATTCGCGTCAACTTTTCCGTTTGCGCCCACGATGAGCGTACCACTCGACGAGCTAACGCGGCCGGACAGGTGACCATCAACTCTCATCATGGCTTTGAAGTTAGCTTCGCCGGTGACTACCGTGCCGCCGCCCACAAAACCACTTAGCGTCCCTTCCTTGATATCTCTGGCCAGCGTTTCGCTCTCCGTCATCGCACCGCGGGGTGCGGGAGGCTCGACTGCCGGCTTTGCCTCAACATTCGTTGCCTGGTACGAGGGGTACGACTTGGCAGCGTAATCAGGAACCTCCGGTTTCTGGGTGGAGTGGTCGTTCTCTTCCTGATCCTTATTCTTTCCTATCCTGAGCATTTTTTACCTCCGTAAATATGGGGGCGCGGAAGTTTGGTCACCGGCCGTCGGAACCTTGAAGCAAACGACGCGCTTTCCTTTTTTTAGTGGATTCCTAGCTTTGACCGCTAGTAACGATGATTCGCCGCACAGAAGCGGGCTCCCCATCATAGACAAACTCGGCTCTCGGTGTCTAGCTTTGTAACAAAATTGTAATTCGTTAAACGCGAGTCCAATTGAAAACCGCGGCAGTGCATGGCATTCTGAGCGGGGAAAATGATGCGGGAAATGAACACGGAGACCAGGACTAAGACCAAATTACTACGTCGAATGGGCGAAGCAATCGCCGATTTCGGAATGATTGAAGACGGCGATCGTGTGATGGTCTGCCTGTCGGGCGGGAAGGACAGCCATACACTGCTCGACCTTTTGCTCGATATCAGGCTGCGCGCGCCGGTGAATTTTGAACTGCTGGCCGTGAATCTCGACCAAAAACAGCCCGGATTTCCCGCCGAAGTGCTGCCGGCGTATCTTCGGGAACTAGATGTTCCGTTTCGCATCGTGGAGCGCGACACCTATTCGATCGTGAAACGCCTTGTCCCCGAAGGAAAGACGTATTGTTCCGTTTGTTCCCGACTGCGACGAGGCATTCTTTACAACATCGCCGTTGAGGAAGGCTGCAATAAAATCGCGCTTGGACATCACGCCGACGACATAATCACGACTCTTCTCCTGAATCTGTTTTACATCGGCTGCCTGAAATCGATGCCGCCGAAGCTTCGTTCAAACGACGGGCGCAATACCGTGATCCGGCCGCTGGCTTACTGTTCTGAGCGTGACATCGCGCAGTATGCGGAGGAGCGCCAGTTTCCGATCATCCCCTGTGACCTTTGCGGTTCGCAGAGCAATCTAAAGCGAGTCAGAATCAAGACGCTCATTTCGGAACTTGAGAAAGAGATCCCTCACATCCGAGCGTCGATGTTGAACGCACTCGGCAACACCGTCCCATCGCATCTCCTGGACCATGAACTCTTCGACTTCAAATCGCTCGGCTCTGCAACAGGAAACATCGAAGACGAATTGGATCTCGCGGTGGGACACACCGATACCGATCTTCGTCCTGCTCTGGTGACGCTCCAACCTCATTTGTGATTTTTGTGGCTATGAAAGAATTAGACTTCAGCGACTTCCCGCCAGGAACAGTTACTGAATACACCACGCTCGTTTGTCTTGCCTGCATCTTCGATATTTTCACCAAGCAGATCGGTCTCGCGCCGCGCTCGGCCTACACCGAAATCAAACGTTACAGTCCAACCGTTGAAGAAATGACTTCGCGAAAAACTGTCCGTCCGTTTTTCGACAGTGATGAGAAACATCCGCGCTGTCCTTACTGCAACGCCGCGAAGCGTTGGCACGCGCGTCTCGACACGCATTGCATTGAAGGTGGAAAGACGACCGACACGCCGCGCCGCAAGTTAGTCAAGACTGTCGAAAAGAAAAAGGATCGGTTTTTGGTTCTCGAGTTGAAGTCTAATCGTCGCAATGCATTTTTCGACTGGCTCGACACGTTGCGCATCACGCTTGATCTCAACGAGCCTTCGTGGTTGCTCGAAGCCACCAAAGCTTATCTCGAAAGGAAAATTCCAAAAGAGAATTGGGTTGAAGTTTTTGAAGGTCTAAGGACAGTGCGGCCGTCATCGCGTTTGGAAGATGGCTGGGAACGTGATGGCGCGCGACTGTTTCTCGCGCCGCCTTTATACAACGAGAGTTTGCTGGTCCAGTATCTGGTCAGTCGATCTCACGAGCATGGTGGTCGGACGCTCGAAGGACGACTCACGTTGATGGAATTAATCCGTCGTATGCGCAAAGGCGGTTACCTCGCGGCGCACAGCATTGAAGGTGTCGATCAGTTTGAGATTTTCGAGAAGTTGTTGGATGAGGTTGCCGGGTCAGGGCAGTTGAAGCTGTATTACATCGTCGACCGCCGCGAGTTTATTGAGAAAGTTAAGTCCGTTTACGCGAGCTACGCGTGATTATTGCACGCAAAGGGCGCAAAGAACGAAAAGAAGAATGCACACTTCTTTGCTGTCTTTGCGCCATTGCGTAAAACTCTTACTTACTGTTCTCAATACTCGTCGCAAGCACGTCGTTCATCGCGCATATCGCAACGCGCTTCGGCACCGCCGGCAGCTTGATCCCCTTGATCTCGACGGACGTGTTACCAGTGATTCGGGCTGACCCAAGCTTGGCCCAACCCTTACCCATGTCAATATAGAGCGGCACCAGCATCACGAAATCATCTGACACTCCTGACTGCGTAAGTTTCCCACTCATCGTACCGTCTGACGCTACGTTGTACTCGAGTTTGTAAGCCGGAACCTGCGTCCCGTAAACCCACTGATTGAAAAACCAATCCATCTTGCCGTCGTTCGTGACATTCATGTCCTGCGTCATGTGCCTCTCGACGATGGCCTTGAAATCCTCAGTCGACACATCCTGATTAAAATGTGTTTGGACGAAGTCTTTCATCATCGCCTGGAAGCGCGCGTCGCCACCTTTGTTCTGCGCGTACATCATCATACGCAGCATGTGGAGAATGTAAGCACCCTTGGGATAGATCAGATAGCGTGCTGCGCCGCCGGTCTTTCCGTTGTTGAGTCGATAGCCTTGTGTGACTGGTCCAATAGTGTAGGGCTTACGATCTTTGGTCGCGGGCGTCGCCTCAACGATCTGTTTTCTTAAGTCTTCCCAGAAGTCGATGAACTTGTCGTTACCACGGATCAACTGTACATAAAGCGACGCAGAGAACTCAGCAAATCCCTCACTCATCCACTGATCGTGATAACTGTCCCAGCCGATGATTTGCCCCCACCACTGGTGTGCAATCTCGTGCGGAGCTACGTATCGCCAGAAGGTATCGGTGCCGCCGCGAGTGCCGAGTAATTGCGCGCGCTGGGTGGTGTCAATGAAAGCCATGTACGGCATGTAAACGAGCGTGGGCCATGCCTGACCAAAATTAGCCGCCGGCTGCTGTGTCATCGCGAGGCGACCGTACGGCAGTTTTCCGAAATACATGTTGTAAATGCGGCTTGCGTTTTGTGCATCGGCCAATGCAGCGTCGGCCATCCCGGTAGTGGTGATGGAGCCGAGTGTGGTCATGGTCTTCATACCCTGAGACTCGAGCCGGTCGATTTGCTGCTGAATGTCTTTTATTTCGTCCGGTACTTCGGTATTGGCATAAAACTCAACGTCGTAGCCGCTATCCTTGTCGTTGATTACTTTCTTTTTGAATCTGCCGTAGTTAAATCCAGCGACGGCGAGTTCAGTTTTTCCGCTGGACCACTTGGCAACGGCGAGATCGCCTTCACGCGTATCGGGCGCCACGGGTGATCCGGTGCCTACAAACGTATAGTTCTTTGGATAGCGAAAAGTCATATCGAAGATCGCGCGGTCCTCGGCGTACAAAACATTCGCGTTGCCGGGATACCAGGTTGAACGTGGAATCAGGATGAAGTTGCCACCACCTGAGTCACGCAGTGCTTCGTTACCACCGTATTGCACCGCAATCGTGTATGTTTGTCCCGCTTCGAGTGGCTTCGCCATGATCACGCCGAAATCCGAATCTTCGTCTTTCGATTCCTGGACAAAGCTCAGATCGTTTCCTTCGCCATCCTGAACTTTGCTGACGCGGAGTGGACCGTAAAGATCGAAGGGCACGACGCGCGTGCCGGCCTGCAGGCTGCGGAAAGTTATGCGATCGGTTGCGGCAAGGTTTGTTCCCTTGATGGTCGCATCGATTTCATGGCGCGTGATGTCAATAAGGCGATTGTCTTGAGAACTTGAGGCCATGCCTTTCTTGTATTCCTCTTCACGATGAAAGGCGAGCCACAGGCCACCATCAGTTTCACCATAACTAAACAACGCGACCTCTTCAGGAGTTGCTCCCGGCACACCGAGTGGCTCGAGCACGTAGACAAGCTTACTGAAGCGCTTGCCATCAATGAATGCAGTAAAAAATCCTTCGCGGTTCGGGTTATAAACGTCGAACAGAAGACGCAACTCGCGATTGTCTCTTAGACGTTTCCTAAGCAGTTCCTGATTGTCGCGGAAGGCCGAGCGCGCCTGACTGGCTGCTGGCCCACCAGTTTTCATCGTGGCGTTGGGAGAGGATTTGATCTCGTCGAATGTCTTGTCGCTGAAGCGCATGACAAGCTTAGTAAACTGTTCGGTAATCGCGCCTTCGCCGGTAAAGATCTTGATACTGTTCTTTTCGACGTCGGTCGGCGGAACCAGCGACAATTCGCCGTCGCCGATGAATACCGCCGCCGTCACCCGACCTTCAACTGGCGTGATGAAATACAGCTCGCCCGATTTCAAAGTGAAGATGGCGGCATCTCGTTTCAGTTTCAGATTGTTAACCGCGGCATAGCTGCCGGCGAAATCCTCGCCCTTGCCGAGCTGTCTGAGTGATTGATAAACCGGATCTTGATTGGCTTTAGAGCCGGAATCTTTAACCTCTGCTTCAACTGGAGCGATCTCGAGACGTACATCGATTGTTGCCGCCTTATCGTCCTCAACTTTCACCTCATCACGCCGCCCTTCGTTAAAGCCCTTCGAAACAACACGGACCGTGTAAATGCCGGCGGGCAAGCCCTCGACTTTATATTTTCCCTGGTTGTCGGTGACGGTGGTGAAATCCTGCTTTGTAACCTGATTGGTTACAGTCACTGCTGCGCCCTGGATTGCCGCCCCTTTTGGGTCCGTGATTTTTCCTTCCATACGTCCACCGGCTGCGTATGCAACCAGGAAGGGGATCAAGAGGACAATTGCCACTAAAAGAAGGGAGAGTCTCTTTGTGTATTTCATCGGTTACCTCGTTACGGATTGGAAAGTGAGCGCGAGCGCTATGGGTCAAGGGCCCAGTGGGTTGAAGCGAGATTATTAGAATTTTAGCGCCGACTCGTCAAGCTAAGATGTTACGGTGCCGCTCGGTATCGATTAATCAACTCCTGCAATCCCTT
>DASTVU010000546.1:0-9650 GCA_035758935.1 Pyrinomonadaceae bacterium
TGGCCGCCCTCGGTTGAGCACAGAGATCCAAATAGAGGGCCTTGAGTTCGGCGAACACGATTTTAAACCGAGGGCGGCCACGGAGGGCCGCCCCTACAGTACGTCCAATGGTGGCTTGACCAATCAGAAATTCGCCAGTTCAAAAAAGCAAAGCCGAATCCATAATTATGGACTGCCAGCGGCGGGTCCCTTGTCCGGAATCACGGAAAATCAGACAGTCTAAATTTGTAGATACCGCGGAACAAACCTTGCACAAGAAAAACTCCGAATTGATGTGGTATTACCAGAGAGACCATCTCCAAAAAATTGGTAAGAAAAAAGCTTGACTTTGAACCGGGCCTGCAACAAAATGCGAGGCCAGCGATTCAGGCGATTCCAGTTGGTCTTTTGTAGCGTTTTCGTTTCCACTTTCGCGATTTAATCCAGCAATACTAATTCGTTAATTGGTCAAGCCACGACGTTAGAACGAGTCTTTAGCTCTAGCTACGCTGCTACCTAGATTGTCGCCATAAGTTACGCCGGGCCCGGCTTAACTCAGTCGAACAGGAGATAAAAATGAATACACGCGTTAACTACTTCCCGACCATTGTTCGCGCTTTGATACTCATCGGCGCGATTCTTTTTGTGCCCTTGTCCCTCAGTGCGCAGGAATCGCGTGGAAAAATTAGCGGTCGTGTTTTGGACCCGAATGGATCAGCCGTCCCGGGTGCTTCCGTGAAAATCACTGATCTAGCGAGATCGGGAACGAGCACCGTAACCACGAACGATGCGGGCCTCTTCGACGCACCATACCTCCTGCCCGGAACTTATCAGGTGCTGGTCGAAGTCTCTGGATTCAAGAAAGCGGTTGTCGACAAGGTCACGGTCGCGATTAATGAGACGAGCACTATTGCGATAACTCTCGATGTGGGAACGGTCCAGGAGACCGTCACGGTCACGTCTGAGTCGTCGCAACTTAATGTCTCAGATCCGAACCTGGGTATGACAATCGATCGCAAGCGCGTAGACGAGCTGCCATCGATTCACGGCGATCCGTACGTGCTGATCAATCTGGCGCCGGGTGTTACATATACCGGCAGCACTCGTTTGGATCGACCTTTTGAACCCACACACATCGCCAACTTCGCGATGGGCGGCGCGCGTGGTATCCGCAGCGATCTCTTAATTGATGGCGCTCCCAGCACCGCGACAGCGAATGCGAACGAGGTTATCGCCTCTTACGTTCCGACCAGCGATGCGACCCAGGAATTTAGAGTACAAACCGCGACGTACGATGCTCAGTTTGGCAACACCGAGGGCGGCGTCACCAGCATCGTAACTAAAGGCGGTACTAACGATTATCATGGTACGGCTTACTACTGGATCGAACCAGGCGGTTGGGCTGCCAACGACTTCTTTGGAAATGCTCAGCGGCAGGGCAGACCATACAGCTTCTCGAATCGTCCGGGCTTTAGTATTGGTGGTCCAATAAGGGTTCCGAAGGTCTACAACGGGAAAAACAAGAGCTTTTTCTTCTTCTCTTATGAGAGTATCAGCGATTCGAGACCTCGGTTCGACGCAAACAATATCTGGGTGCCCACCGAGGCTTTGAAGAACGGTGATTTTTCCGCCTATGCAAATGTAATCAAGATCCACGATCCCCTGACCGGCACATTCTCAGGCGGCAACGTCACTAATCGCACGCAGTTCACGGACAACAAAATTCCCGCTGCGCGAATAAATCCGGTTGCCAAGGCGGTGATGGCGTTCTGGGGAGCACCAAAACACGGAGCGCAGGGTAACTTTCTGCTCAACAACAACATTAGAGACTCGACACTTTCCGAGCTGCTTGACCCGCCTTACCGGAACTACACCATCCGGCTTGACCAGAGCATTGGCGATAACGACAAATTGTTTGGTCGCTACAGCTGGTATAACAGGAAGAGCAGCTATAACAACTATACCGATTCAATTTACGTAGGGGACAGGTTTGTCTTTCAGTCCAAACAGGCTGTTGTGGACGAGGTTCACACCTTCAATGCCAACACCGTACTGAATCTCCGGTATGGTTTTAATCGATTCATCCGCGCTCCCGACGCGCCGGAAGGTCAATATGGAATGGATCTGACCACGCTCGGTTTTCCGGCTGCTTTCAACAATGCAGTTGGGGAAGGCATCCGTCGCTTTCCGCGTTTCGATTTCAATTGCTCGGGAAACTGCACAGGTACTCCGGTTGGCAATGGCCACACGAATGAGTTCAGGCCCGTCAGTAGCCACTTCGCGACTGCGGTTTTGAATTGGACCAAAAACAAGCACTCATTCCGCTTCGGTGGTGAGATGCGCATCTATCGTGAGGACGATAGTTTCAAGAGCAACAACCAGTCAGGACATTTTATCTTCGATAACACTTTCACCCGACAGGGCAGTGCAGCCAGTACCGACGTCGAAGGGTTGCAGGCTTTTGCATCATTCCTGCTTGGCTATCCAACCACAATGCAGATTGTCCGCGCTTCCGATTACTCTGAGTACTCGAAGACCTGGGGATTCTTTGCACAGGACGACTTGAGACTCACGAACAAGTTGACGCTCAACCTGGGCTTGCGCTGGGAATTTGAGCAGGCATTAACGGAGCGCCAGAACAAGAGCGTTTCCGGCTTCGACTTTGGCTACACACAACCGTTTGAAGCAACGGCTCAGGCGAACTATACCGCGATACTGAGTAAGTTAAATGCTAACGATCCACTCAAAACCACTTTTGGGCTAACCTCGATAAATGCTAAAGGCGGCTTGTTGTTTGCCGGTAAAGACACAGGTAGTGGACTCTATAACACGCCGAAGAGCGGCTTCCTGCCACGTGTGGGCTTTGCCTATGCATACAACGACAAGACGGTACTTCGAGGTGGCTTTGGTCTGTTCCAGGGGTTCCTGGGTGAGCGACGTGGCGATGTTATCCAGCCGGGCTACACTCAAACCACGGTGCAACCATTATCTACTGGTCCAAATGGAGCGCCACTACCGGTTTTGATTTCGACTCCATTCCCAAGCGGGATCACGGAGCCGAGTGGTAATGCTTTAGGTCGACAGACCGCCCTGGGCCAAACCATTTCGTTCTTCAACCAGGATCCGAAGGTCGCAAAACAAGCACGCTGGTCATTTGGCATTCAGCGCGAACTTTGGGGTGGCTGGATGTTTGAAGCGGTGTACGTCGGCGATAGAGGCTACGACATCGAAATTACTCGGAACATAAATGCTCTCCCCAACAAATATCTGAACCTCGACAATTCGCGCACTGCCGCTCAGAATGCCAACAATACGAGTCTCGGCGGAACAGTGGCGAATCCGTTTTTCTGTAGCAATCCCAACGCTACCGGGACCGGTTGCACAAGTGGCAGCGCACTCTTCGTAGGTGCCGGCGCCACAACAACGCGACGGCAGTTACTGCGTCCTTTCCCGAACTTTGGTGACATAAACACATCAGTCAACGACGGTGAGAGTTGGTATCACTCGGGCCAGTTCAGTTTGAACAAAAGATTCTCCGATGGTTATGGACTCCAATTCGCCTACACCAGATCGAAGTGGATCGAGGCGACTGAGTTCTTGAATCCCGCAGACGAACGTCCCGTCAAACAGCGATCACCGCAGGACACACCGAATCGTTTTTCGATGAGCGGTTTCTACGAGTTGCCGTTCGGTAGAGGTAAGCTCCTCTTCTCGAATGCGAATCGGCTTGCGAACGCGATTGTAGGTGGGTGGCAAATCCAGGGAACTTATGTTTATCAGACTGGGTTCCCACTAAGATTTGCTAACGATGTGTTCTATCTTGGCGGCCACGCAGGGCTACCGAAGAGTGAGCAAACCATCGAGCGCTGGTTCAACACGTCAGCGTTTGTTTCAGCCGTCGGAGGAACGCCAACCTGCGGTGCGTTTCCTGGAGGTTCTGCAAACTGCGCAACTCCAGTTGACCACTTGAGAACGTTCCCGTTCTTCCTCAATGAAGTACGGATCGATCCCATCAACAACGTCGACCTTGGTTTGCGTAAGGACATTCAGTTGCGCGAACAAATGAAGATTCAATTGCGGGTGGAATTCGTTAACGCGTTCAACCATCCGTTGTTCCCGGGACCAACCGTCAATGCCGGATCTTCGGGCTTTGGCGCAATCATAACGTCGAACCAACTAAACTACGCTCGCCGCGCGCAATTGGCAGCCAAGTTTATTTTTTAGCCACAAAAAGGCACACAAAACACAAAAGAGAAGAAAACAGGTCTTCTCAGTACGTACTGTAGGGGCGGCCCTCCGTGGCCGCCCTTGGTTTGTGTAGAGCGCAAAATGGTTTCGCGTCGCGGCTTCCTACAGGCACTCCTAGCCACCGGTGTCCATGCTTCAACACGTACGTTTGCTGCGCCTGAGATCGATCGGCACGCTCTCGTTCGCAGACACAACCCGCGACTAACCAAGATCGATCCACTAAGCTCGTTATCACTGGGCAACGGTGAATTTGCCTTCACCGCCGACGTAACCGGACTACAAACGTTTCCGAAACTCTACGCCGACGCAATGCCGCTCTGCACGATGTCGCAATGGGGTTGGCACACGCGACCGCTTCCACCGTCGCTCCAATCTCAAACATTGCGTCCGAAGTTTTATGAGACCTACGGAAGGAAAGTTGGCTACAACTCGAGTTCGGAAGGTCAAACAGAACTCTTCAACTGGTTGCGTGAGAACCCGCATCGCCTTCACCTGGGCCAAATCGGACTAGCGGAGATCGATCCGGCCAACGTTTCAGAGATCAATCAACAGCTCGATCTCTGGCGCGGTGTTCTAAAAAGCGAGTTCAAATTGTTCGGGGAGCCGGTATCGATCACAACTGCGGTTCATCCTGGACGCGACCTGCTCGCAGTCGTAATTGATTCGCGTGTGCGTGATCTTGCAGTTCGCATCGCCTTTCCGTACGGCTCGCCGACGATGCAAGCCGCCGACTGGAATGAGTCAGAAAAACATCAAACGCGGATCATCGCGGATGAAAAAGATCGGGTAGTCATTGCGCGTCAGTTGGATGGAGATTCCTATTACGTAACGATCCAGCATCAATCGCAACTCAGACCCGACAATAAACATGCGTTGTTGTTAACATCCAATGCAAACCGTTTTGAGTTTGTAGTTGAGTTTTCTAAACATAAACACACCGAGGCGTTGCCGAATGCGGCCCAGACAATAGCTGCAAGCACGCGAAGCTGGGAACGCTTCTGGACACACGGCGCAGCCGTCGAGTTGGCCCACAGTAAAGACAAGCGCGCAATCGAGCTCGAGCGAAGAGTTGTCTTATCGCAATACCTCACTGCTATACAGTGTTCCGGCAGCATGCCGCCTCAGGAAACCGGACTGACAGTCAACAGTTGGTACGGAAAGTTTCACCTGGAAATGCACTGGTGGCACGCAACGCACTTTGCTTTATGGAACCGCTTGCCGCTGTTTGAGAGAAGTCTTCGCTGGTATGAATCGATCCTTCCGCGTGCGGTCGAACTGGCGCGGTCGCAGGGTTATCGTGGTGCGCGTTGGCCCAAGATGGTTGGACCAGAAGGGCGTGACAGTCCTTCGACGATAGGTCCGCTGCTCATCTGGCAGCAGCCGCATCCGATCTTTTACGCAGAGCTTTGTTATCAGGCGCGTCCGAGGCGAAGCACATTACAGAAGTATCGCGAGCTTGTGTTTCAGTCGGCGGAGTTCATGGCCGATTACGCGTTCTTCGACAAGCGCACGTCGCGCTACGTACTCGGGCCGCCAGTGATTCCGGCGCAGGAGAATCATCCACCTGCGGACACATGGAATCCGACCTTTGAACTTTCGTACTGGTTGTACGGGCTCAAAGTCGCACAGAGATGGCGTGAGCGATTTGGACTCAGAAGAAACGCAGAATGGGAGAGTGTGATTCGCAACCTCTCGCCGTTGCCGGCGAAGAATGGCGTGTATCTTGCGCATGAGAACTGTCCGGAGACGTTTACTGAAAGAAACCACGATCACCCATCGATGCTGGGCGCGTTGGGTGTTCTGCCCGGCGACGGCGTCGATAAAGAAACGATGCGTCGCACACTGCGCGAGACGATGCAGCGTTGGCAGTGGGATAAAACGTGGGGTTGGGATTATCCATTAACGGCGATGACCGCCGTGCGACTTGGTGAAACGAGCATCGCGATCGACGCTCTGATGATGCAAACCGAGAAGAATCGTTATTTACCGAATGGTCACAACTGGCAGCGACAAAATCTACCGTGTTACCTGCCGGGCAACGGTGGTTTGCTTTACGCGATTGCAATGATGGCCGGAGGTTGGAAAGACGGGCCCACGAAGAACGCTCCAGGATTTCCATCAGATGGAACGTGGTCCGTTCATTCGGAAGGTCTCAGGTTGGCAGATTAGATTCAACCGAGGGCGGCCACGGAGGGCCGCCCCTACAGTACGTTCCACATGACTCGTTGCCCCGCAACTGCATAGGAGATGTAGCTATTCGGAACGTACTGTAGGGGCGGCCCTCCGTGGCCGCCCTCGGTTGAACCTACTACCAGCCGCAAAGCTTCATCGACGGACTCGCGTGTGCGATGTCGAAGAAGCGTTTCTCGTACTTCTTGGCGTACAGATCGACGCTGTGCCGGATACGACTGAACAGTGAGCAGCGCATGTCGTTTTCGGTGATGCGATCGCGCAGGTAGAGCATGGCGTTGGTTTCACCCCAGTATTCACGATCTTCCCAGATCGTAACTGGCGTGCCGCCCATCTGCTGCGCCAGATCCACGAGCTTCGGATCGGCAGCCTTACGTCCGTTAGTGAGAAAGATCTTGTTGTACTGCGGAATCAATTGCGCTTGAAGCTGGTAAAGATGCGAATCGACCTGCGACGTTCGAAGCACGTGACCAAACTCATGCGCAATCTTCGTCGCGGCAAGCGTGTTTCCGCTAATCGGCACATACGACTCGGTTGATATCAGCGAATTCATTACCGGGAAGTAAATGGGATTCGGATATCCGTTGTCCAAACGGCTGCCCAACGTGATCGTTGCGGCAACGAGTTTGCCTGACGGGTCCCAACGATATTTCCCGGTCGCGGCGCCCTCGGCGTTTTCGCGTGACACGGTGATGGTCAACGTGAAATGCGGATTGTTCGCGTATATGTCCCACTGCTCTTGGCCGGCTTCTGTGGATAGGAAGTCCTTCTTCCAGGCTTGATACCTTGTCGTGTATTTGGCCGGGATGACTTCTTTAATGCCGCCTTCGTCAGAGGTTGGAGTTATGAACGCTTCGCTCTCCGAGCCATGATATTCAGAGACCAGCGACGGCATAGATGTGTCCCGGAACGTGAGGCCCTTTTCGGCTGTGCTGCCGATCGCATTGAGAGAGAGTAAAACGAAAAGAAAAAGCGCCAGGCAGATGGTAATACGCGACAATTTCATGCGATCTGGTCCTCCAGGAACGTGAACGTGCGGTCGCGGCTTGGGAGCGTCGGTTGTAGTCTGGACAAATTTTTCTAAACTAAGTTCACAGAGAAGTCAACCTTTTTTGCTCGGATTTGCTATTAAAGATGACCTGGTTGAAAAGACACCATTGGCCGCGGTTGCTGTGTGCAATTTTTACGTTTCTGTGTCTGCTCCAATGCCTCGGTGATCGACCCGCCGAGCTCTCGACGGTTCGCCCGCGCCAGATGGAGAAACTCGGGAGAGGAGTGGTCGCAGTCCACTATCAGCAAGGGAAGGTTTTTATCGGTTGGCGCCTTCTCGGAACCGATCCGGACGGTATCGCTTTCAACGTTTACCGGAAGACGGCCGGCGCTGCCGCAGTTAGGTTAAATGCTGCCCCGCTCACGTCGGCAACGAGTCTCGTAGATGAGAAAGTCGACCTGTCGAAAGAGAATTCATACTTTGTTAAGCCCGTTCTCAAAGGTCGCGAACAATCGGCCAGCGCGGCGTTCAAGCTCAACGCTTCGCCGCCCGTTCGCCAGTATCTCTCAGTGCCACTGCAAACGCCGGAAGGATACACGCCTAATGACATCTCGCCTGGAGATCTGGATGGTGATGGCGAGTATGAATTAGTTGTTCACCAGGCTGGCCGCGGGCGCGACAATTCGCAACCGGGACTCACCACTGAACCGATACTCGAAGCATACAAGCTGGACGGCGCCAGACTGTGGCGCATCAACCTCGGACGCAATATTCGTGAGGGTGCGCACTACACGCAGTTCATGGTTTACGATCTCGATGGTGATGGAAAAGCCGAGGTCGCGTGTAAGACCGCGGATGGCACGATTGATGGAAAGGGAAAAATAATCGGCGATCCAAAAGCCGACTATCGTCAGCCCGAAGGCGCCAGTGTTACGGTGAAAAATCGTAACGGAGTAGAACAGAAACGCGACGTCAGCGGGTATGTCTTAGCAGGACCTGAATACCTGACGATCTTTGATGGCGAAACCGGAGCGGCGCTTGCAACGACAAACTATGTTCCTCCTCGTCATCCAACGAAACTCAATCCCACGACGGATGAACTGCAGGCAATTTGGGGCGACGGAGTTGGCAATCGTGTGGATCGTTTTCTCGCGTGTGTCGCTTATCTCGATGGCGTGCGACCGAGTCTAGTAATGGCTCGTGGTTATTACACGCGTTCAGTCTTAGCCGCATGGAATTGGCGTGATGGTAAGCTCACGCACCTCTGGACCTTCGACAGCGACGACGGCAACGAACAGAACCGCGGCTATCGCGGACAAGGCAATCACAACCTTAGCGTTGCTGATGTCGACGGCGACGGGCGAGATGAGATCGTCTACGGTGCGGCCACGATTGATGATAACGGTAGTGGTCTATATTCGACTGGGCTGGGCCATGGGGACGCGTTGCATGTTACGGATCTGGATCCCGATCGGCCGGGTCTCGAGGTCTTCGACATTCAAGAGCGGTTTGACGATGCGGGCGCAAACTTCCGCGATGCGCGCACGGGCGAAGTGATCTGGAAGAAGGCGTCGGTCCAGGCGGGCGCGGATGGTGAAGGTCCGGGTCGAGGTCTCGCGCTTGATATCGATCCACGCCATCGCGGTTACGAGAGTTGGGTGCGTGGCGCAGGACTCAGCGGTCTTTGGAATGCGAAAGGTGAGAAGATCTCCGAACAAACTCCACGGTCGTGCAACTTTGGTATTTGGTGGGATGGAGATCCGCTCCGAGAGTTGCTCGACCGCAACGTGATCTCGAAATGGAACGCGGAAGATAGTACGGAGACGGTGTTGTTGAAGGCCGAAGAGTGTGCTTCGAACAATGGGACGAAGGCGACGCCGGCGTTGAGTGCAGATATTTTTGGAGACTGGCGTGAAGAAGTTATCTGGCGAACGACAGACAATAAAGAGCTACACATCTACACGACGGTAATTCCGACTACGAATCGCTTTTATACATTGATGCACGATCCTCAGTATCGCTTGAGCATTGCATGGCAGAACGTTGCGTACAACCAACCGCCGCACACAAGCTTTTACTTCGGCGACGGAATGTCGCAACCCCCAAGACCGAGGATAATTGCTGGCCGGTGAGGTTCAACTGTAGGGGCGGCCCTCCGTGGCCGCCCGTGGTTTTGATCGTGTTCGCCGAATCGGAGGCCGTAGCTTTTCGAATACCTTTGTACAACCACGGGCGGCCACGG
>DASTVU010000547.1:0-2711 GCA_035758935.1 Pyrinomonadaceae bacterium
ACCAGAACGTTCCTCTGCCTGAAGCCTGACATCGAGAATCTTTATTTCGATAACTTCGCCGTGTTTACGCGATCTACGCAACGAGAGTTACTGACCGATCGTTCGCGGGAACTCGTAGGTCAAATCGATCCTTATCGCGATATGCGGCGATATTTTGAGACGACGAACGCGCGATCGTTACTCAATCGCATGCTCTACACGGATACAAAGACGTATCTGCATGAATTGTTGATGAAGCAGGATCAGATGAGCATGGCAGCCTCGATCGAGAGTCGCGTTCCGTTCCTCGATCACAAGCTGGCGGAATTTACCGTCAGACTTCCGGAACGACTGAAGGTCAGACGTGGCTGGACCACTAAATACGTATTGCGTCGAGCGATGAAGGATGTTTTGCCGCCGGAGATCCTGTCGCGCAAGAAAATGGGATTTCCGGTCCCGATCGGAAAGTGGTTTCGCGAGAAGTTTCAGCCGGTGATCGAACAATACGTTTTGAGCGAGCGGGCATTGCAGCGTGGCATCTTTGAGCCCGCGTTCGTGCGCTCACTCGTTGCGCGTCACCAGGCAGGCGAGAATCATTCGGAAAGGCTCTGGGCTCTGCTCAACTTTGAACTCTGGCAACGTCGTTTCTTCGACGGAGACGATGGCGGATCAGCTCCCGAATTAGAACCGGAGCTTATGGTCCATAGTCAGGTTTAGCCACGGATTTCACGGATTTTTACCGAACGATCATTCCCGCCCTAATTTGCGAATACTGTGGCTCAAAACGGATCTCTTGCACCCGGTCGATAAGGGAGGCCGGATACGCACGTATAACATGTTGCGCGAGCTCAAGCGCGATCATGAGATCACGTATCTTGCCCTGGACGACGGTGCGTCCGGCGCTGAAGAAAAGAAACTCGCAAACGAGTATTGTCATGAACTGATCTGCGTACCTCACCGGACAGCGCCAAAGTTCTCGCCCGGTTTCTATCGTGATCTCGTCGTCAATCTTGCGTCACCTCTGCCTTACTTCATGAAGAAATACGAGTCGCCCGGAATGCGTCGCGAGATTGAACGTCTCTTGAAAGAGCAGACTTTTGATGTGATGGTCTGTGATTTTCTTCAGCCTAGCATCAACGTGCCGGCGAACGTTGCGGTTACAACGGTACTCTTCCAGCACAACGTCGAAGCAATGATCTGGAAGCGACATTACGAATTGCAAAAGAACCCGTTGAAGCGTGCCTTTCTCTACGACCAGTGGAGAAAGACATGGCGCTATGAGCGGAGTGCGTGTCAGCGATTCGACCTCGTGATCGCGGTATCAGCCGCTGACGAGCAGCAGATGCGCGAAGAGTACGACCTGCAGCGTACAGCAGCGGTGGCAACCGGCGTCGATATTGATTACTTCAGTCCGTCAAAAAGCATCACACCTGAGCCGCACAACATCGTGTTCACAGGATCGATGGACTGGCTGCCGAATGAAGATGCGATGCAGTACTTCATTCGCGAAGTCCTGCCCCTCGTCCGTAAAGAGATACCGGACGTTACGCTGACTGTCGTAGGACGAAATCCGTATGCGAGTCTGGTTGAACTGAGTAAGAGCGACCAGAGTATTGTCGTAACGGGACGGGTCGATGATGTGCGTCCCTATATCGATCGAGCGGCGGTTTACGTGGTTCCGATTCGCATCGGCGGTGGAACGCGCCTCAAGATCTACGAAGCGATGTCGATGGGTAAGCCAGTCGTGTCTACAACGGTGGGGGCGGAAGGCTTACCGGTAACAAATAACGAGGAACTGGTGCTGGCCGACTCGGCCCCGGAATTTGCCGCTGCATTGATTCATTTGTTTCGCGACCCCGACTGGGCCGCGGACCTCGGCGGGCGTGCAGCGAATTTGGTGTGCAAGAAATTTGGTTGGCGCGGAGTCGCGGAATCATTTGCCAAATTGTGTGCACAGGCAGCCAAGTCGTCACAAAAAGGCACAAAAAGCACAAAGAAATAGCTCATCTCTTGAAGATTCCGACATAGTGACCGTTTATGGAGATGAGACACAATTCGGCGTTTTTCGAGTAGAAGAACGCTTTTCGAAGGTGTCTCCGAGATTATGAATCCGAAACTGTCGCTCGTCATCCCTGCCTACAATGAATCTGCGCGTTTGGGCAACTCGCTAAAAACCGTCTTTGCTTACTTGAACCAGACCGATCTCGGAGCCGAGGTGATTGTGGTTGACGACGGCTCAAGCGACGACACCGTGCAGGTGGCCCAGCAAGCGTTCGCGGCCGCGGGCAACATTCAAACAACTCTGATTCCCGTTCATCCGAATCGTGGTAAGGGACACGCAGTGCGCACCGGTTTGTTTGCAGCACGCGCTCCTATAGCGCTCTTTTTTGACGCCGACTTGTCAACGCCAATCGAAGAAATTCCAAAAGTCGTGAATCCGATTGAGCGTGGTGGCTATGATGTCGTTTTCGGATCGCGAGCCCTCGATCGAAGTATGATCGGCGTCCATCAACCGTGGCGACGTGAAATGGGCGGAAGGGTTTTCAACCTGTTAGTGCGACTCTCGACCGGGTTGCCGTTCGCGGATACGCAGTGTGGCTTCAAAGCTTTTCGCTTGAGCACCTGCCGCCCAATGATCGAGGCCGCTGTTATCGACCGCTTTGCGTTCGACGTTGAATTGCTTTATTTGGCACAATCAATGGGCCTGCGGTTGAAAGAGGTGCCCGTGCGCT
>DASTVU010000548.1:0-11168 GCA_035758935.1 Pyrinomonadaceae bacterium
CCCTCGATTTAAATCGATCGTCAGGCAACACCCTCTGTAATAAACCGAGGGCGGCCACGGAGGGCCGCCCCTACAGTACGTTCCGGCCGGTCCACAATTTGAACTGAAGTTTCGCCTGGGCGATCAGCATTTCGAGGCCGCCCAGCGTTTCGCAACCAGCCGCGCGTGCCTCAAGCATTAGTCTCGTCTCGCTGGGGTTGTAGATTAAATCGTAAACGCATCGCACGCCGTTCAGTTGTTCACTAGTCGCCGCGGTTTGATCTAGGTAGGCGCCGGATCCCAAAGGCGTCGTATTGACGACGAAGTCATAACCCGCGAATGAAGCGCCCGCGAGCGACTTACATTGCACCTCCAATAACTGAGCCTTCAAAGTGTCGCGCACGAACAGGGTGACGAGCGCGTTCTGCTCTCGTAGCGCATAGAGAGCCGCACGTGCAGCACCACCGGCGCCAATAACTGCAACCTTTGCATCACGCAACGATCCAAAGCGCACGAGCAACGGTTCAATGAATCCGGCAGCATCTGTGTTGTAGCCCAGCAAACGATCTCGATCGACAACCACCGTATTCACAGCGCCAATCTCTTCCGCCTTCGGATCGATCCAGTCCAAACATTCCATGACCGTCTGTTTATGCGGAGCCGTAATACTTAGTCCACGCAGATTCCAGTTCAACTCTCGCGAGCGTGGATGGACCATGCGCCTGAAAAACTCTTTAGCGTCTCTAACTTCAAATGGAAGGTAAACGCCGTTAATGCCTTCCGAGATAAACGCAGCGTTGTGAAACTGCGGCGAGACTGATTGCATCACCGGCAAACCAACCAAACCGCAAATCATCGTTTCGTCGTCGATCTTGTCGACGTGATACAGCGATCGCAGTTTACGGGCATTAACCTGTCCCGGAGCCGTAGAACTGTCATCATCCAATCCGCCGTAAGTTAGAAACGATCCGCGTGCTGGGCCAAGTATGCGAGTGGCAATCCCGGCGTTCCCCATCGCGATGGCAATCAATTCCCTACCCTCACTGCGTGCGCGATCCAGTAGATGAAAAATCGGGAGACAATCCGTGATATCCGTGGCTTGCACTGCAATCTTCACCACTGCCGCGGGTGTGCCGGCGAGTCGCTCGTAGATCTGTTCGAGATCGTTTGGAACTCCGGAGAAGTCGTGATGAGAAACGATGATGCGCGACCAGTCGGGGGTGAGATCATGGACCAGATCGCCTTCCACGTCCCACCAGTCTGACTCGATTTGCGGAGCCAAAGACGTCCAGAAGGCTTTTCGTTCTGCGTGAGTTAAGTCACGATGGCCGCCCTGTTCTGTTGGACGAAAGGTGACGATCACCGGGCGGGAGAGATTGTTCAATACATTCGCGACGTCTTCGGGAAGTTCTTTGAGACAGTCAAGACGCAACTCAATCACGTCTGCCCACTCGGTTGCGAGCTCACAACCACTCCGGAAGGCAGCGAGATCCTTCTCGCATACCGGCACGCAAACACGTGTTCTCTTACTTGCGCTCGTTTGCATCGAACTGGCGGGTTGGCGCCTCGACGCCGAGATGTCGCGTAGTCCCCTCGGTAACACTCGCCACGGGAGCTCTGAGTTCTTCCGGTGTTTGTGGTGGCGGTGCAAATACCTGCCTCGCGGGTGGTGGTGCCATCAGGGTGCGCTTCTCTCTTTCTCGAACACGAATGTATTGCGCGATCCCTGTCCCCATCATCGAGAACGCCGGCAACAAGAACCAGAACCAAAACGCTTGTCCAATAGTTCTTGAGAGCGCGATGGCCACCATCAGAAACCCGATGCCCATGAAGATATTTTTGAAAGCCTGGTCGAGGGTCACTTCTCCTCTGCCTCGCCGGCGACGACCGCGTCGGCCTTCTTCGATTTCTTCAACGGGTGGCTGCACCATCTGTCCCGTCAAAGCCTGCGGCACTAAACTGATATTTGCTCCGCACCCGCGACAGAAACTCGCGCCATCGAGATTATTAGTGGCGCACTTCGGACAGAACATATCTATTCCTCGTCTCTCAGGTTTAGTGTTCGCTGCCGTCTCGCTTCATAGAGCAGCACGCCCGCAGCCACCGATACGTTTAACGACTCCAATCGACCGGCGACGGGTATACGCACGAGAGTATCGCAGTGTTCACGAACCAACCGGTGCAATCCGTGACCTTCACTTCCGAGAAAGATCGCGGCCGGCAGCTTCCAATCCCAATCCGTATACGACTGTTTTGCCTCGGCCGCCGCTCCAACCACCCAAATGTTACGTTCTTTCAACTGCTCTATCAATCTAACGAGATTGGTAACGCGCGCGACTGGGACGTACTCAAGGGCGCCTGCTGCAACTTTGGCAACCACGCTCGTCAGGCCGACAGCCCGTCGCTCTGCAATAAAAACACCATGAACACCGGCGCACTCCGCCGTACGTACGATCGATCCCATGTTGCGTGGATCTTCGAGGCCGTCGAGTCCGAGCACCAACGGCGGATCAGCGGTTCCGATTCTCGTTTCAATCTGGTCCAACAATGCTTCGGCGTCAGCATAACGAGCGGCCGCGATCCGAGCCACCACTCCCTGATGCCTGACGTCGCCAAGTGTTCGATTGAGATCGAGGCGTGGCACACGATGGACCGGCACTCCTTTTTCACGCGCGAGGTCAAGTAGCGACTTGAGACGATCGGGTCGCGCGCTTTCGAGGATCGTGATCGTTTCGATCTGGCGTTTACCTGCACGCAACGCCTCGAGCACAGCGTTTGGACCATAAATAAGATCTGATCTGCCTTTATCTGCGTTCATGTGCGGCAAAGTAGTACCTCAAACGCGAATAACGCGTAAACTGGCTTTCATTACTCTTAGTGGCAGAGAGTCCAACGGTAAGTTTGCCTGGCCCAGTCCGACGCCAACCACTCGATTGATTCTCCTGTTGTGTGCTCCAAGCCAGTTCAAGAAGATTGCGCATGCGAGAATAAGAATCATCAAACCGCGCGTTCACAGCTCTCGCGACGAGCACTCGCTGCAGCCTCGCGATGTTTTCATTTGCAATAAGTGCTTTCTCGCTTCCCAAACATGAAAAATCGAAACCACTCGCACCCACGCGCCAGGTAAACGGGTGGGTTGCTGTATAAAAATCGATAACCGTTTCGTCTCTGAAGTATTCGCTCGTATCCAGCAGCTCCTTCTCGGGTTTTCGGGTCAAACGTTCCGTGATCTCGACTTTTGTTTCGACGAGCCTGCCGGGCACGATCAAAATTACGCCCGCCCACTTAACCTCAATCTCTTCTCCTCCGGCCAGTTGAATCGTTAGAAAAACTTCATCGAAACGCATTCCTCTCACACGCTTCAACGTGTTGTCTGAAAACGAGAGACCGAGATCTTCGTCACTAAGAGTTGTGCAAGTTAAACCGAGATCACGTAGTCTCTCTGTCACCAATTCTGCTTCTTCCCGACTGGCAGTGCGAGCCACCGGCATTGGTACGCTTTGAGACATTAGAGCTTGGACGTTCTCAGGCGACAACTTTAGCAGCGCGGCCACTTCGTTTACAGGTTCATCAGATAAGGGCGGATCCGGTGGAATCAAAATATTGTTATAACCCGGCTGATGTTTTTCCGGCTGGCGGAGGATCGGCTGTCGAAGTTTTGCGGAGGATTCAGTTACTGGCAACGGAGCGCCACAATAAAGACAACTTACTCTTGTAGGAGGATTTGCTCTTAGACAATCATCGCAACGGATCATTTGTTCTGCCGAAAACCCCTGCGGCTCCGATGGTTCGATTGGTCCAAGGAAGGGAATGTTTTCGTTATCTTTAGGCAACAGCTCCTCCAAGTATTTTGATTATACGACGATGAGAAAATCCGAGGCTAAAAGAATGAGTGCTGGGACTTCTATCGGGAAAGGTTTGAAATTGACGCTTGGTCTCGCCGCTGTGTTGCTGGTGAGTGCTTGTGCCGCGTTCCAACCGACCGACGTCAACGGTCCAGCATCGAATCTCCCTCAATATCCGGTCGCATTGTCGGACCTCGGGACCAGGCTGGAAGAAGCGTCTGTGGCCTGGTATCAGTTGTCGCAACGGTACGGTCTTCCGGGCAAGACTGAGGCGAATCTGCATCCGTATACGGCTACTCTCGAAAGTTTACCGGCAAACCTTCCCGCGCCGATTTATCTCCCAAAAGTTGGTTCGCAAACAAATCCGACTGAAGAAGAAACACGAGAGTCACTACGCAGATTCATTGTCGAGTGGCAACGACTCATTGGTTCCGACCCAAACCAACTTTCTCTCGTTGCAAGAATCGACGAACCATCAGGCGTTAAGATTGCTCGTTACGAACAGAGACCGTTTCGTTATCCGCTGCGTGGCGGATTCGGCAATCTGGAGATTCGCTTTCGTAGTAACGGACAACTGATCGGTTTCTCCAGCAACTGCATTCCCAATGCCGATCGTCTCCAGGCAACGCTCAGTGGCCTGACTCCCAAACTAACTGGGGAACAAGCCGTAAACCATATCAAGACGCAACCGGTCACGGTTACAAATGCAACCGGTCAGCAACAGAGCGTGTCGCTCCCCGCGAGCGCTGTAGTCGAGGCCCGTCAACTCGTCATCTACGTCCAGCCCTCAAAAGTCCCACCCAGCGGTTTGGAAATCAGGCTCGCATGGGAAATAGACGTCACCAATGGCCCCATTAGTAAGGTCTATCTGGACGCGATATCTGATGAAATCATTGCAACATCATGACAGGCGTCCACTGGACCTTCCTTACTTGACCAGTGAGCAGCAAACCAGCATTCTAGGTTTAGATCACGGAGGGTATTTTCGGAGTCATTTATGCACAATTTTGATCCTACGAATAACATTTCATGGCAACTAGGTCATCGCGGAAGAGTAGCAGTTTTTATTGATGGTAATAATCTTTTCCATGCAGCCCGCTTTCACAACATCGACATCGATTACAACAAACTATTGCGTGTATTGTTGGGTGACGGCAGGCTGCTGCGGGCCTTTTTCTATACGGGTGTTGATGTCGGAGCAGAGCGCCAACAGGGTTTTCTTTTGTGGATGCGTCGCAACGGTTTTCGAGTTATTCAAAAAGAGCTGAAGACGTTTTACGACGGCACCAGAAAAGCAAACCTCGACGTGGAGATTGCGGTCGATATGCTGTCGCTCGCGGGTCGCTACGACACTGCGGTGCTCGTCTCAGGCGACGAAGACTTTGTGTATGCAGTCAACGCTGTTGCTTACAAGGGATGTCGCGTGGAGATAGCCGGTTTCCGGTCAAACACGGCGCCAAAGCTCATTGACGTTTCCGATTACTTCATCGATCTTGGCGAGATCGCTGACAAAGTGCGCAAGGAGATTACGCACGGATCGCGTTATGATGAACGCGATTTGCACGATCCACTGCCCGCGCCGTACGTCACCGCTGAGATGGAGATGCCGAAATCGTGTGCCGACGACTTTCAGGCCGCGATGCGTGTGGTGATTGAAGCCGAAATCGAGGAAGAGGCTGCGGAGTTTGAGGCGGCCACCGAATTTATCAGGATTACAGACGACCATTGAAACCCGAGCATACGAAGATCTTCACCGTTCAGGAAGCCAACGCGCTGCTTCCCAACGTCAAAGTTATCGCTGAAAAAATTCAGCGCGTGCATAGGCATCTCTCTACCTACCGCGACGAGGCGAAAAAAGCCGCCGCAGCAGCCGACCATGGCGGTGGTGGTCTAACTGACGGCGTCGCTTATGCAATGATTTTGACTGAATTGACCATGCAACTTGCTGAATTGGAAGCTTTGGGTGTGCAACTCAAAGATTTTGAGCGAGGGCTGGTCGATTTTCCTTCATTACGCGATGGCCGCGTGGTCCTACTGTGCTGGCAACTAGGCGAAGGCGACGAACTGGAATGGTGGCACGACGTCGACGCCGGCTTTGCCGGTCGCACTCCCCTCTAAATTATCAGCCACTGATTAACACGGATTTTCACAGATGGTTTTACCTGTGTTCATCCGTGTCCATCTGTGGCTAAATCCTACGCCTGCTTTATTTTCTCATTGACCACTTAAAGTTATTCCTGATAGTATGCGGCCTCGTAATGGAACCATCCCCCGATTCAACTCGGCACACTGAAAAGAAGTCCACACTGATTGAGTTTCCTGGCGTATCGCGAAACTCAATGCCGGAGTGGCGCAAAGAGTTGAGCGAGAGAGTGCGCGAAGTGCAGGAAAAACGTGCACGAGAAGCCGCTCGCGAAGCCGCCGAAGCTGAACGACAACGTCTCGAGGCAGCAATCGACCCGCCTCAACTTGAATTACTGCCGCCTGCGCCGCCAATGCCGGCCATGAATCCACTGGTCGCTGCCGCTCTTAAGAGAATCGAAAGAGCACATCAATCTGCGTCAACTGAAAGTCGTCAACCTCGAAATACGCTGGCGACTGCCGTGGCGTACGCACCAGAACGAGAAGAAAACGACATGAGCGATACGGTCCCCTCGACTCCGGAACTCGCTTTTGAAGAACCAGAAATTCTGGAGGCCGAACCCGAAGTTACGGTGGAGAAAGCTCACCATCTTTCAGTGGTACCAGTGAGCGAACCCGTCGCACTACCGATTGAAACACCGAAAGCACCGCCGAAACGCCTGATTAAAGACGACGATCCGGCCCTCAATTATCTCGACTCTATCTCGGGAAATCTGTGTGTTGACGATCAAAACAAGCGAAGTGCTTCTGCCTTTCGGCGTCTGGTAGGCGCTGTGCTTGATCTGATCTTCTGCGGAATATTGACTGCACCGATTGTCGGCGCATTGTATTTGACGGGCAACAATCTGCAAGACCCGCGTGCGATTGGAGTGCTGGCAGGAAGTTTGGTGGTGGTCACATTTATTTATCTGACGCTCATGACTGCTTTGACAGGCCGCACATGGGCCATGCGCCTGCTGTCACTCCGCGTCATAGATACCAAGACGGGATTGATTCCCACTGGTGGTCAGTCGATCGGTCGATCATTTTTCTACCTCATGTCGCTGGCGACTGTGTTTGGAATTCTCTTCGGACTTGTCAGCCGCGAAGGCTATACGATCCACGATCGCTTCACTCGCACGGCAGTCATTACTACCTGAAATTTTTGGATCAGAGTCTTATCCATCGTGTCGTCGAAGAGCTTCGGATCGCGCTCTCAGGCCGATACTTCGGCAAGATCTATCAACTTTCGCCGACATCACTCGCAATCGATTTTGGCTTGCGCGGCGAGTTTCTTCTTATCAGCGTAGATCCTTCCAATCCGCGTTTCTATTTGACTCATCGCCGCACGAAAGATCTGGAAAAGCAATCACTGCCGTTGAATGCTTTTGGACAAGCGCTTCGCACAAAGCTCAGCGGCGCACATTTTGTCAGCATCTCAAAAGATCCGTTGGACCGGATAGTTCGACTTACATTCCGCAGCGACGATAATTTCTGGAGACTCATCGTTCAACTCACCGGTCGCACCTCTGACATTTTTCTCCTCGACGAACTGAATCGCATTCTCGCGGTATTGCGGGAAGATGCGGACACAAGACTGCATCAGCTTTATCAGCCGCCACCTCGTCCGCTAAAAGAAGCACCAGGGACACTAAGCCTGAACGATGATCCACCATCAGCGCAACTCGACAAACACTTCGCCGCAATCGACGCCGCCAGAACCTTCGACTCGAAAGCCAAAGCCATTCGCTCAAGATTGACAAAGTCAATTCGCCAACAAAAGAAGCTCCGCGAACATCTGCACGAAGATCTCGTTCGTCACGGCGACGCCGAAGAACACAAGCGCACCGGCGATCTCCTGTTAGCGAATATCGCAACCGCTGTTCGCACGGGAAACAAAGTCCGAGTCAGTGACTACTACGCCGAAGGCGTTCCGACAATCGAGATTGAAGTCGATGAGAATCGCTCACTTCAGGACGAAGCTGCGGTTCGTTTTCGTCAATACACAAAAGCCAAACGTGCTGCTGAAGAAATTGCCGAACGACTGAAACAAATCGATCGGGAAACAACGAATCTCGAACGGCGCCTCGAACAACTCGATCAAATAATTCAATCGAGAGACGAAACGGCTCTGGATAGTTTTGAGAAACCAAAGCCGGCTCCAACCGTTCAGCCAAAGAAATCTGCGAAGCCCGAGAAGCTCAGCGGCGTGCGTCGTTATCTCTCCACCGATGGCTACGAGATCCTGGTCGGGCGCGCAGCACGCGATAACGACAATCTCACTTTTCGCATAGCTCAGCCCAACGACCTCTGGATGCACGCCGGCGATTATCCCGGTTCGCATGTCGTCGTCCGCAACCCCACGCGTAAAGAGATTCCGCATCGCACAATCATCGAAGCAGCTCAACTTGCGGGTCGCTTCAGCCAGGCGAGTGATGATACGAAAGTGGTGGTGCACTATACTGAACGCAAGTTTCTGTCGAAGCCAAAGGGAGCGGCGCCCGGATTAGTGCGGCTGTCGCGCTTTCGATCAATAACAGTCGAGCCAAAGGAAGCAGTAGAAAGATTGTAAACATGCGTTCAGAAGAACTATTCGCAACAGCTCAAGACTTAATACCGGGTGGTGTTAACTCGCCCGTGCGTGCGTTTCGCGGCGTAGGTGGAACACCTCGATTCATTCGCTCCGCCCGCGGCGCCACAATCACAGACGTCGACGGAAAAACCTACATCGACTACGTCGGCTCATGGGGACCAATGATTCTCGGGCACGCTGACGAAGAAGTCGTCGCTGCAGTGCAGGAAGCCGCAGCGAGAGGCACCAGCTTCGGAGCGCCGAGCGAACTGGAAGTCGATCTCGCGCAGGAAGTAATCGACGCAGTCCCGTCAGTTGAGATGGTGCGCATGGTGAGTAGCGGCACCGAAGCAACGATGTCAGCGATTCGCCTCGCGCGCGGCGTGACCGATAGGACAAAACTCGTTAAGTTCGAAGGCTGCTATCACGGACATGCAGACAGTTTGTTGGTTAAAGCGGGTTCTGGCGTTGCAACACTCGGACTCCCCGATAGTCCGGGTGTTCCCGCCCCTTTAGCTGAGAATACTCTTACACTTCCGTTCAATAATGTTCCCGCACTCGAAGAGGTCTTCGCGCAACACGCGGACATCGCTGCCGTCATCATCGAACCAGTCGTGGGAAACATGGGCTGCGTCCCACCTCGTGATGGATACCTTGAAGCGGTCCGCAAAATCACGCGCGACCATGGAGCGCTTTTGATATTCGATGAAGTGATGACGGGATTTCGGATTGCACGCGGAGGCGCGCAGGAACGCTACGGAATCACGCCCGATATCACGACGTTGGGAAAAATTATCGGCGGGGGTTTGCCCGTGGGCGCTTACGGCGGCAGTCGTGAGATCATGACGCACGTTGCACCGGCAGGCCCGGTTTATCAGGCAGGAACGCTCTCGGGAAATCCACTCTCGATGACTGCGGGCCTGGTCACGTTGCGTAGGCTGCGAGATAAAACTGTTTACGATCGATTGGAAGCAGCAAGTAAGAAGCTGTGCGACGGACTGGCCCGTATAGACATGCCAACGACAACCAACCGCGTCGGATCTATGTGGACCAGTTTCTTTACAAACGAGCCGGTAGTGGATTGGGATACGGCGAATAAATGTGATCGGCAGGCGTACGGGAAGTTCTTTCACGCGATGCTTGATGAGGGCGTGTATCTCGCGCCTTCACAATTCGAGGCGGCCTTTGTGAGTTTGGCCCATACAGACGAAATCATCGAACAAACACTGGAAGCTGCGCGCAAAGCAATCCACAGATTACACAGATAGAGTTTTTTCTGTGTAATCTGTGGATGGTTTAGACGGGTAGATCAATACTGAACTTCGATCCCTCACCGGGTTCGCTGGCGACGCTGATCCGTCCGCCATGCTGTTCCACAATCTGCTTCACAATCGCGAGACCAAGACCAGTGCCGCGCTTTTTAGTGGAGAAGAATGGCTCAAAGACTCGATCGCGCGTGGCCTTGTCCATGCCTCTGCCGTGGTCTGCAATGGTGATGCGGGCGTAATGCTTCGGCGGCTGTCCGTCGCCGTCTTTCTCAGGTGCCAACATCTCGGTCGAGATTTGTACTGCAGCGTTCTCCTGGCTGGCGTCCACGGCATTCGCAATTACGTTCACAAAAACCTGCCGCAACTGGTACGGATCCCAATGGCCTACGATTGACTGGCCCGTGTAGTGCTTTTCAAGCGTCGCATTCTTCTCGCGTATTTTGTCACTTACGAGGTCGATACTGCGTTCAAGTGATTCGTGCAGTTCGACTGAGGATCGTTCGAGTTCTTTTTGACGGGAGTACTGCGTCACGTCAACGACAAGCTTGTTGAGGTGCTTGATGCCGCGTTCGACAAGCTCGATCGTATTGAGCGCTTCGGGATCGTTAACGCTGTCGCGCAGCATTGAAACACCGAGTCGAATGCTGCCGAGCGGATTGCGAATCTCGTGTGCCACCTGCGTCGTGGCCTGGCCGACTGCGGCGAGCGATTCGCTGCGACGCAGCGTAACTTCAGCCGCCGCTGCTTCAGTGGCGTCAACGAGGGTAACAATTTGTCCGCGCTCGTCGTTGATTGCGAGTGGTGACGAGTAGACGTCGAATGCTTTGTCTTCCTCATCAACCCGAGCTACCAGACGACCGTGATAGGTGGCTTTCGCAACGCGAATGGACGTCACCGTCTCCAACATCTTCATCGCATCGTCGGCCCCGAGTTTCTCCAGCACCGACGCACCAATCGTGGCGTTGGGAAAGATTCTGAAGAAAGCTGCGTTGGCGCTGCGAATTCGATCGTCATTATCGATGGCAGCTACTGCGCTCACCATTCCTTGAAGCAGTTGCGTGTTGAAGGTTCGTTCACGACGGGTTTCCAACATGCTGCGCCGCAGTTGTCGAAAGTGACGTTGCACTTGCCAGATCGTTCCTGTAGCGACCAAAGCGCCGACCAGAAGAGCCAAAACGCTCCAAAGTAAGACCGATTTGTTGGCATCTGTTTGTACCGACAACATTTCTGTTTCGACGTTTTGATACTTCTGCTGCGCATATTCCGAGGCGGTATTAAGATCCCTTACCAAAACGACAAATTGGTTGAAACCCTTGAGGCTATAAGTTCGCGAATCCTCAGTCGTTGCAAAGTATGACTCAGCGTTTGTTTTGAGATCGCTCC
>DASTVU010000549.1:0-5661 GCA_035758935.1 Pyrinomonadaceae bacterium
CGTGGACTTCATCGACTAATGCGCTCGAAGAAGAAGTTCATTCTTCTGGTCGTACTCTTACTTCTGCTTCTCTCGCAGATTCCTTTTGCATATCGCAGGTTCAAACTTCGCCGACTAAGCAGCGCCATTCAACAACTCAACACGCAGCGGACTCCACCACAACCTAACGGTTTCAAGGAATACAAAGGCGTAATCCATGTCCACTCATTTCTCGGTGGACACAGCAGCGGAACGTTCAGCGAGATCATCTCCGCAGCCCAGGCGAATCAGTTGCAGTTCGTGATCATGACGGAGCACACGGAAAAAGATTTCGACACTGCGGCGATGACACTCAAGGGAATGCATGGTGGCGTGCTCTTTATCAACGGGAATGAAGTGAGCGCTGAGAATGGTGATCGGTCACTCGTTCTTCCGGGCGACGTTTCCATTGTTGCTTACCCGCAGGAATTCAATAACTGGGACGCTGCTCGAATCAACGGCGTCGAGGTTTACAACGTCTTTACAAATGCGAAACAGGCCAATCCGGTGATTGCTTTCTTCGACGTGCTCTGGTCGCAACGCGCTTACCCGGATTTGATCTTCGCGCATTATTTCGAGCGACCGGATGAAGGGCTGAAAAAGTGGGACCAGGCATTAACCCGCGCGAGGGTGACGGCGACGGGCGGCAACGATGCGCATGCCAACATCGGTGCGAGTCTGAACGACAGCTCGGGAAAGAAGCTGCTCGGTATCCAGCTCGATCCGTACGAAGTAAGCTTCCGGCTCGTGCGGCTTCATGTGTTGATCGAAGAGAACAAGCCGCTCGATGCTACGAGTTTGATGGAGGCGATCCGGGCGGGTCACTGCTTTATCGGTTTTGATTTTCTGGGCGATTCGTCCGGTTTTGCCTTCGAAGCACCCAAGGCCATACAAGGCGATGAGATAAAGGCGCCGGCGCAGCTCAAAATTCGAACCCCAGTTCCCAGTCGAATCGTGATTTATAAGGATGGCTCGCTTTTTCTTGATGAAAGTGGGGTTACAAGCAGGGAAATCGGGATTGTGGAGCCCGGCGTTTACCGGGCCGAGGTCTACCTGCCCCAGCTTGGAAACCGGCTTTGGATAATCTCAAATCCAATTTATGTGAGGTAAAGAACTAACACGGATGACGCGGATTTAAAACGGTTTCGCCCCACTGGGTGCCCTGCTAGCTGCCCTGTGGGGCGACGAACCTCGCCGGAAAGCTCCGGCTTCACTTGTTTTCGGAAGCGGTGCGTACGACACCGGTACTGCTGGAGGTCTAGTAGTTGACCTCTCTCTCCTCATAGGTTCCAAGTGTTAGGAACGGAGGAGTACAGCCTTCCACACACTGTTTTTTCAAGTCCGCTTAGTCTATTCCCTGAGTGCCGAAGTGTCAAGTTTCAGCTTGACCGAACGTGAACCATACAAGGTCGCAAATTGCTAGAATGCTCACCACCAATGGACATAAAAATACCCACCCCTTCGAACTTCAGCTTTCGCCGCACCGTCGCCAGCCACGGCTGGTATCAACTGCCGCCGTTTGGCCTCGATACCGGCAAATGGGAGTTGTCGCGCGTCATAGACCCCGGACCTGAGCCGCCCCTGACGATCTTTCTCAGCGAGCGCAAAAATCACGTTCGCGTGAGGGCGACTCGGCCAGCGGTTAGAACGATACCGACTATCGTCCGGCGGGACGCCCGCCACATCCTCCGGCTCGACGACGACCTGGAGCCCTTCTACCTGGCCACTGCCGGTGATCCGGAGTTCGCATGGATCGGAAAACAAGGCGCCGGAAGATTGCTACGTTCCCCGACCGTCTTTGAAGATCTGGTCAAGATGATCTGCACGACCAACTGTTCCTGGGCGCTCACGCTAAAGATGGTGCATGGCCTGGTTGACAATCTTGGCCGCGAGGCCGGCGACGGGCGTCGAACGTTTCCGACAGCTCAGGTCATGGCGTCGATGCCGTTGAAGTTTTTTGTCGACGAAGTGCGAGCCGGTTATCGTGCGCCTTATCTTAAGGAACTAGCGGACCGCGTGGCATCAGGTGAGCTGAACGTCGAGGCATGGCTTTCGAGCGACCTGCCCACGCGTGATCTGCTGAAGCAAATGAAAGGCGTGAAGGGCGTCGGAGATTATGCCGCGGAGAATCTGTTGAAGCTTTTGGGACGTTACGACGGACTGGCGCTCGACTCCTGGACGCGCGCACGATTTTTTGAACTCAGGAACAAAGGGCGGAAGGCAAAGGACCAGAAGATCGCGCGCTACTACGCGAGGTTCAATGAATGGCGTGGCCTCGCGCTCTGGTGCGACGTCACGCGAGATTGGTTGTAGCCACAAAAAGGCACAAAACTCACAAAAGATATTTGTGCCTCTTTGTGACTGATCGTTATTTGTTGAAAACGAGCGTCGAATCCTGCGGGCCACGCGGGCCTTCAGCGTGACGAACAACAGTCAACGTCTTGCCGTCGGCTGAAAGCGTGAGCTTGTCGCTCGAGTTGAACGTCATCTCGTTGCCATCCTGTCCCGTGAACGTCGACTTGCTGGTCAGTTCCAGAGTTTTACCGTCACTCGACAAGATCGCCTTACGCACGAACTTTCCACGTCCCGTGTCTCCACTGGTCTCGCTACCGTCGAGATTGTAGGTTCGCGGACCACCCATCATTCCACCACGACCGCCACCCGGGCCGCCGCCTTGGGGAGCACCACCCGCGGGAGCACCTGCGGCAGGAGCACCACCCGGAGGAGGACCACCGGGGCCGCCGGGACCGCCACCACCAGTCACTTTCTCCTCGATCGTGATCTCTTTATCTGTCTGAGTGACATTCCATGTCACACTGTCGGCATTTTGCCAACGTGGATTGAGACCCTGGCTCTTGCTCTTATCAAGCGTCCAGGTTCCGGCGAAGTTTGGCGCAGCCGCCTGCGCAGCCAGGGCCAACACAAGTGCGCTTGTCAGGCCAAAAGCATAAACCAACTTTCTCATTCAAGATCTCCTTCACATGTATGTGATTTTGTATAGAGTGAGCGCAGTCTAACAAAACAACTACGAAAAAACTGTAAGGGAATGTAAAGATTTGTATAGAACAGTAAAGATGGAACCTTTCCCAACTGGGTGGCGTACCAAGCGGGGTGGTAAGAGAACCCTCGATGAACGAGAAACAAAAAATTGAAGTGTTAATGAAGATTGTGAAGCAACGTTTATCGAGTAGAAGTTTTTGTCATAAGACAACTGCGAGTGGTGTTTAGTCGCAGAGAGAGCAATCAACTAAGAGAGAATTCAACGATACAGCAAGGAGAGTAGTGATGAAGTCAATGGTAAACAGGATAGTGGCAGTTCTAATGGTGGGCGCTCTGACAGGCATTGTTGCGTTCGCCAAAGTGCATAAGCACAAGGTGACTTTCGAAAACGACATGAAAGTGAACGGCACGGTCGTAAAGAAAGGCACCTACGACGTCAAGTTTGATGATGAGACCAATCAGCTCACGATCGCGAAGAACGGCAAAACAGTTGCCACGGCAATGGCCAAGTTCGAACAGCGTGAGAAGAAAGCAAATGACTTTCAGCTCAGATCGACAGTCAATGGCGAAGAGACGAACCTAACCGGCGTGACCTTCAATGGTTCCGACAAAGACATCGTGATCACCAACAGTGGTGCCTCCACAACCGGCAGCAGCAACTAAGATTCATTTCAGTTCATCCCCTGCGCCTCGAGACCCATTGTGGGTTTCGAGGCGTAGTTGTTTGCAAGCCATCCACAGATTACACTGATTTATATGAAACTCAGGCGCTTCGGACGCACTGGCTGGGAAGTCAGTGAAATTGGTTATGGCATGTGGGGTATGGCTGGTTGGACCAACTCCAGTGACGATGAATCGTTGCAATCGTTGCAAGCCTCAGTCGATCGTGGCTGCAACTTCTTTGACACTGCATATGCTTACGGTAATGGTCGCAGCGAGGGTCTGTTGGGCCAGACTGTACGCTCCAATCCGGGAAAGCGTCTCTACACTGCCAGCAAGATCCCGCCGAAGAATCTACAGTGGCCTGCCCTCGCTGATTCAAAGTTGATGGAATCGTATCCACCGGATCACGTGGAGGAGTATGTTCATCGCAGTCTGGAAAACTCCGGACTGGCCCAGCTTGATCTGATGCAGTTCCACACCTGGAACGACGAGTGGATGCGCGACGATCGTTGGTTCTATCGCCTCGACGATATGCGCAGCCAGAAACTGATCAACGCGATCGGAATCAGCATCAATCGTTGGGAGCCGTGGAATGGAGTGCGCGCAGTGCGCAGCGGACAGATCGACGCAGTGCAGGTGATCTACAACATCTTCGATCAGAATCCCGAAGACGAACTGTTTCCCGCGTGTCGCGAAATGAATGTTGCCGTAATCGCGCGTGTGCCATTTGACGAAGGAACGTTGACGGGAACGCTGACGAAGGACAGCAAGTGGCCTGAAGGTGACTGGCGCAATACTTACTTTGTTCCTGAGAACCTGATTCCGAGTGTCGAGCGAGCTGATGCAGTGAAGAAGACGCTCGAGGAATGGAATCGGGAACGCGGGACGAAGATAACGATGCCTGAACTTGCCTTGCGTTTTATTCTCGGCAACGACGACGTGAGCACAATCATTCCCGGTATGAGAAAACTCTCGCACGTGCAATCAAACACGGAGGCGAGCGATGCCGGACCATTGCCACCAGATCTGCAGGAAAAGATGCGAGGCTTCCGCTGGGTTCGCAAACCCGCCCCCTGGTCTCAATGAGCCACAAACGTTTGCCACAAAAAGGCACAAAAAGCACATAATGAAATCAGCTGTTCTTTTTTGTGCTTTTTGTGCCTTTTTGTGGCTACATGTTTAGTGTCTTAACGAGGAAGGCCCAGCGATCTGCTGACTCCTCGATGACCTTTGAGGTGGGCTTCCCTGCACCGTGGCCGGCTTTGGTCTCGATGCGGATCAGGATCGGTGCACTGCCTCCCTGCGCGGCCTGAAGGGCTGCGGCAAATTTGAAACTGTGGCCCGGCCAGACGCGATCGTCATGATCCGCTGTCGTGACCATCGTCGGCGGATAAGATGTGCCCGGCTTGATGTTGTGCAGCGGCGAATACGCGTACAACGCCTTGAAGTCTTCCGGATTCTCTGACGAACCGTAATCCGAAACCCACGCCCAACCAATCGTGAACTTCTGAAACCGCAGCATGTCCATCACGCCGACAGCCGGCAACGCTGCACCAAACAGATCCGGACGCTGCGTCATCGCAGCACCCACAAGCAACCCACCGTTACTGCCGCCACCAATCGCGAGCTTCGGTGTCGACGTGTACTTGTTATCGATTAACCACTGCGCCGCGGCGATGAAGTCATCAAAAACATTTTGCTTTTTGAGCTTCATGCCCGCCTGATGCCAGTCTTCGCCGTACTCACCGCCGCCACGAAGATTTGGTTGCGCGTAAACGCCACCCATCTCCATCCAAACGAGATTTCCTACTGAGAAAGCCGGCGATAGCGAAATGCTGAAACCTCCGTAGCCGTACAAATAGGTCGGATTGCTTCCGTCGAGTTTCAGACCCTTCTTGTGCGTGATGAACATCGGTACGTTCGTGCCGTCTTTACTCTTGTAGAAAACCTGTTTTGTCTCGTAGTCAGTTGAATTGAAGT
>DASTVU010000550.1:0-6803 GCA_035758935.1 Pyrinomonadaceae bacterium
CGCGATGGTGGCTCCAAAAATCAAAATTGTCGTAAAGCCTCTTATCGCAATCGGCAACTGTGTCGCCGGCAATCCTTCGACATGCACCCACCGAACGTTCGTTGAAGATCACTTTGCCTTCGCGGACTGTGATCGCTTCGCCGTCTGATCGAACGTCAATGCGGTAGTTTCCCAGATCGTCCAGCACGACCGACTTGGATGGTCCGCTTAGGGCAATCTGTGAACCCAGCTTTCGTTCAAACCGTGCTACGTCGACGATCGCAGAGCCTCGCAATAGTTTGAGTGACACAGAGTCGCTCGAAAGTTCCTTGAACAACAATTCGGATAAACCGTTGAGGCGAACGTGCATGTCAGGAAACAGCACCAGCTCGACAAAACTACTCTTGGCGGTTCGCACCGAATCACCAGTCACGAGTTGTGACTTTTCATTCAGTGGCTGCCACTCACCTGCGTGACTAAACTCCACACCAGCTTCCACGAAGTTTACTGTTCCGGGTTTAGCCGAAATAACACGCCCCTTGTTAATGTTCGTTTCCTGTTCCGGTGCTTCAACAATCACCGGGTTCATGCCCGCCCTGGCTTTCTTGGTCCAGGTATCGCGCTTCAGCGACTTGTTCGCTTTGACTAGTTTATCCGCGCGTTCCCGAGCCCACGTATCAAAGCCGTCTTCATTGCGGCCATCGATTTCGTCTATCGCGACATTTCCATTTGTGGCCACACCGCGTCGCTTCTCTTTGACGCGGTTGCCATTAATCAACGCCTCACCATCTCGCGTGACCAACTCCGCCCGATCAGTTGATGCGTTAATTCGGTAAATGCCCGGTCGCGTGATGAATACTTCGGCATTCGGAGTGATCACGCGGATTAGCTCGTTGGCCTGATCGAAAGAATAAAAAAAGCTTGCTGCACTACCTCGTTCCAGGATCTCGATAATGATCGTACCGCGATTGAGTTTGAGTCGTGTCTTGTCGTGATCGTCACTGAAGATCTGGCACTCACTATTGCTGCCGACACGCAAAAAGTTTCCCGGTTGTAGCAGTAGTTCAGTGTAACCTTCATCAGTGTAGACGAAATCACCTTCTTCCAGCTTAAGGCCCGGTTCCAGAATAAATTTGCCTTTGCCCCGTTGATAAATCACGGCGCCCTTAACAACATTGGCCCGGATTCCACTCATGAATCCTTCGAAGTCGGCGGGTTGCGCTCTTAAGATAGTAGCGCTCAACGCGATGAGGAGTAATAAAGTTGGCCAACGCCAAAAAGCTGTGCGCGGTGGGGGTAACATCTACAAGTAAACGAGAGCTAAGTTTCTAAAGTTGATAGAAAGTCAGTGAGCAAGTTTTGGGCGACCTGCAAACGATACTGCGCCGTCGAGCGAATATCATCGATTGGGGAGATCTCTCGCGATAGACTCGCGCAGGCTGCCTGAGTAGTTTCCGCGCCTGGCTTTTCTCCGCGCAACGTATTTTCAGTTTCTACGCAGCGAACGATTATTGGCGCTACACTTCCGACAGCGATTCTTACATCTTCGATGTGTCCCTGGTCAATACGCGCAAGCCCCGCAAAACAGACCTTCGAAATCGCCTGGGCTTTGCGCGTGCCGACTTTGCGGTAGTAATGAGAAGCGCCGCGGGTTCTGCGTGGCAGGCGAATTCGAGCCAGCAATTCATCCGGAGCGATCTGCATCTGCTTGTAGCCGGTGTGAAAACCGTTGTATGGGAACCAGCGTGAGCCGAGAGTCGATATCAGTTCGATTTCGGCGTCATAGACGAGCAGTGCCGGAGGGGAATCTGCCGCCGGGGAAGCATTAACGATGTTGCCACCGAGTGTGCCGCGATTTTGAATGGCGAGACCGCCCGTCTCACTCGCGGCCTGACACAACATCGGAAACTCGCTTTTCAAAATCGGGTGTGCCTGAACTTCAGTGTAAGTTGTCAGCGCGCCGAGAGTGATGTGAGCATCTGTTACTGCGATTCCACGCAGTTCACTCAAGCCCCATATGTTGACGTAATTGCGATGGTCCAGCTTGCCGGCTTCAAGCAGGACCATCAAATCTGTGCCGCCGGCAAAGGGCTTCCAAACACCCGGTTCGGTATTGAGTAACGCCAGCGCGTCCGCGAGCGAACCAGGCATTCGTAAATCGTAATTTGGAACGAAGGCTCTCACTTCTGATAAGCGCGCACTACTGATTCGAAGATCTTCATGTAGCCGGTACAGCGACAAAGATTACCGGCCAGGCCGTTGCGAATGTCGTTCTCGGTTGGTTGAGGATTTCTCTTAAGCAGATCGACTGCGGCGAGAACCATTCCCGGTGTGCAGATACCACATTGTGCCCCGCCATGATCGATGAATGCCTGTTGAACTGCATGCAGTTCTCCGTTGGAGGCGACTCCCTCGATCGTTGTGATTTCAGACCCGTTCACCTGGGCCACCGGCACGAGACAACTGTTCACAATCTGCCCATCAATGATTACGGTGCACGCCCCACACTCACCCTCGCCACACCCCTCCTTCGTGCCCGTCAGGTGAAGCTGTTCTCTCAGCACGTCGAGCAAACGCGCCATCGGAAACCCCTCTACGCTACGCTCCTCGCCGTTTACTTTGAAGTTGATCTGCATAAGAAATCTGGACGTTTAACTTGCCTGTTACAGTCGGCAAGAATACCATGTACTCCATGCTGGATTGGAGTAATTGCCCAGAAGTCGAGCGAAACGACGGCAAGGTCGGTGGTGCATGGGTCTTTAAGGGGACTCGGGTGCCGGTCAAGGCATTGTTCGAGAACCTGGAAACGGGCGCAACTGTCGATCAGTTTCTCGCTTGGTTTCCGGGAGTCACATCGGATCAGGCTGTTGCTGTCCTCAGTTATGCCGAGCAAAGCCTGGCGGAAGTATAAAGACCGAATTCTCACGCTGTTAAAATGCGAATCCTCTTCGATCAGGGTACTCCAGTACCACTCAGAGAGCATCTCAACTCTCATACGGTTGCTACTGCATTTGAGTTAGGCTGGTCAAATTTGGCTAACGGAGAACTGTTAGCAGCAGCCGAAGATTCCTTTGATCTGTTTATTACGACAGATCAACAAATACGTTATCAACAGAATCTTAGCGGGAGGCGCCTGGCCATTCTGGTCCTTCTAACTACCAGTTGGCCCCGGCTGCAAACCTGTATTCCGCAAATTCAGGAGGCTGTTGAAAGCATCGGACCAGGTGAATACCAAGAAGTTAGCGTGACTTAACAAACGGCTCCATCAACGTCTCGGGCATTAACGGAACCTGGGTGAAACTTACGCCGGTTGCGTTCTCGATCGCGTTTAGGATCGCTGGGGCGGCGCCGTCCATGGGAAGTTCGCCGATGCCTTTGGCGCCGCCGGGACCGTAGGCGTAGGGGTTTTCCTCGAAGAAGACGCGAATCGGGGGAATGTCGGCGGGCGTTGGGATGATGTAGTTGGTCATTTGATTGTTCGCCATCCGACCGTCTTTCCACACGACGTTTTCAAACAACGTAAAGCCGATAGCCTGCGCCACGCCGCCTTCGATCTGTCCTGCGGCCAACACAGGATTTAAAACGCGCCCGACCTCCTGGAGTGCCACAAAATCTTCGACCCGAGCTTCGTAAGTCAATTCGTCGAACGACACTTCAGCAACGTAAATGGCCCAGGCGTACGCGCCGTACGCGTCACCCTGATACTTTTCATCGTCCCAGTGAACGTTGGGTGGAGGTTGATACGTCGATGAAGTTTTCAACGAGCCAAATTTAGCGATGTAATCAGCGCACGCCTTCTTGAACTCTGACTCGGAATACTTCTCCGGTAACAAACCGCTGCCCGCAAGTGTTTGCTTGAGGCCCAACACAGCAGATTCGACGAGCTTTCCGACGACCATCGATGTACGTGAGGCGACAGTTGGACCACTGTTCGGGACGCGGCCGGTATCGGGCTGAACAATTTCGATCGAATCGGAATCGAGGGCGAGAGCCTCAGAAGCGATCTGTGAAAAGATCGTGTTAGTGCCCTGACCGATCTCGGTACTGGCCGCGAGTATCCGCACCTTGCCTTCGGCGGTCGCCTCAGCAGAAACAACTGACTGAAGATAAACCTCACCGGAACCGGTAAACCCAGCGCCATGCATAAACGAAGCGAAACCGATGCCGCGCTTTTTGGAGAAGCACCCGTTACTTGAATTGTTCTCGCGAGCGAATCGTTCACGTTTCGCATGGTAGTCGCTGAGCTTCAATGCCTGTGTGAGCAGATGGTCCATGTCGACGCGCTCGCGGATTATCTGGTTCGTCGCTGTTGTTTCACCTTCGTGAATGAAATTGCGACGACGAAACTCATCCGGCGTGAGACCAACAGTTTGCGCAACTTTGTCCATGTGTCGCTCGAGCGCGAAGATACTCTGCGGCGCGCCAAATCCTCGAAAGGCGCCGTGCGGCGGAACGTTGGTCGCAACTGCTTTGCTGTGAATCCGCACGTTAGGGCAAACGTATGGACCAGCCGCATGAATCGTTCCACGCGATAGCACCACGGGCGAGAGTGTGCAGTAAGCGCCACCATCGATGACGAAGTCGATCTCCATCGCTAGGAGTTTTCCGTCTCGAGTGACGGCCGTCTTATGACGCGTTCGCGACGGATGGCGTTTCGTAGTTGCTACCATATCCTCAGCGCGGTCGTAGATCATTTTGACGGGTTTGCCTGATTTCCACGCGAGCAGCGCCGCGTGTCCGGCAATCAGCGACGGATACTCTTCCTTCCCTCCAAAGCCTCCGCCTGTTTCAGTCTGAATGATGCGGATCTTGTCTTCGGGCAGGCCAAACAACTTCACGAGGGCTTTGTGAACGTAGTAGGGACACTGCATCGAGCCCCAAACCGTTACGCCTTCGTTCGTATTAGCGATCGCGATGGCGCCGTTGTTCTCGATGTAAAGTTGTTCCTGCGCGCCGGTTTCGTATTCGGCCTTAACGATGAAATCAGCGTTGGCCCAGACGTCGTCGACATTGCCTTTATCAACCAAAAACTTTTTGAAGACGTTGTCTTCGCCCCAGATAATCTGTTTTTTCGCGAGTGAATCGGCGAGCGTGAAAATGGCTGGCTGCTCTTCGATTTCTACCGTCATGTTTCGTCGCGCTTCTTCGAGGAGATACTTATCAGCGTGAGCGAGAAGCACGACCGGCTCTTCCGGATGATTGACGAAGCCGTCAGCAAGATACGGTTGATCGTTGAGAATTAGTGCGACGTAGTTTGCGCCGGGCACGTCTTTGGCGGTGACTATGATGAACTCGTCCCACGGGATGTCGCCGCCGAAAGAGATGTTCGTGATTTTCCCGCGAGCTGCCGGGCTGCGCACGGTGACGCCGTGAAGCATGTCGGGAAACGACAGATCATCGACGTAAAGCGCCTGGCCTGTGACTTTCTTGCGGCCTTCTTTACGCGGAACTGATTTGCCGATGGAATGATCCATGCTACGGATATGTTGGATAGGATTTTCAAGATTTGCAGGATTTACATGATTGAATCTTGCAATCCTGAAAATCTCTGTCTAAGGTTTTGTTATCACTAACGGATTCGCCTCAAGCTCCCTGCGATAGAACACACGCGGACGTTGAACGCTTCGCTTTTCACCTTCACTAAACATTATTTCTTCCAACCCAACGCCACGGCCCTGACTCATCTTTTCTTCCTGCATCTGCGGCACGCGTTCGGTCGCGAAGTTTAGCCACTCACGCGCAATGACGAGGCCATCTTTTGGTGAACTGTCAGCTACAGGTGTCTTCAATCCCTCTTCAACCAGCGCATAGGTTAAGTATCCATGACCAAGCTGGGCCGCTTCCAGTGCGGCCTGAAAACTCTGCGCCGCAGTCAGGATGTACATCCCTTTTTCGTAAGCGAGTTGGGCCAGCCCTTTCGAATTCATTGGACCACGACGCTTCTCCTCCGCTTCGAGCGCCTGACCCGAATTACATGCATCAATGATCAGTAACAGGTGGCCGGCGTCCAACCCTTCGACTGCACTCTCCAACTCTATGTCCGAGATACTATGCGCGAGCATCGTACTCAAACCCTGTTCAGTTAATTTCGTGCGCTCGCCTGTGTAACCGAGATCGTGCGGTATCAGATAAAACCGTTGCGCCTGCGCGGTGCCGTGACCAGCGAAGTAGATCACGACTGTATCTTCCGGTTCGGCGCGTTTAAGGGCATCGAGCGGAGTCGCTTTGAGACTCGGTGGTCCAGCCACGCCCGACAGTCGACTGATCGCCGCAAGGATGTTGGCCTTCGTCGCGTCCTGATCGAGCAACTGAATTACTTCAACCCGTTCAAAGCCGCCAATCTGAGTCTGCTGGCGACGCACTTCATCACCAAAGCTGCGCGCGTCAGCAGTCGCGTACTTCAAGTTGTATTGCGAGTTAGCATACTCATTGACGCCAACGGCAATTATGTAAGCAGTGCCTTTGCGTTTGAGAGTGTCGGCGCCGGTAAATACGAGCGGCGCATCCTTACTCTTAACGTTGTCGCGATTGAATCCGTACGCGACGAGACGATTTGGACCAGCCGTTACCGTGATCTCTTCCTCGAGCGAGACTGCGGCCTGACCTTTCAACACGTCTCCATGCCAGACTTTGACTAGTGATCCGTTGCGAAAGAGTCGAACATCCTGCGCGCCTGTACCCTTCGGATTGTCTTTGTCGGCAGGCGCATCCGAAACATCTATCTTTACTTTGACTGTTCGGGTCGCAACCGCCGAGTCGGCCGGCTGGCCCACAAGTGACAGCTTCACAACCGGCTGCCGGCGATCTTTCTTCGACACGTCCTG